>JBMZDS010000222.1:0-2753 GCA_049614465.1 Chitinophagales bacterium | reverse complement strand
CCAGGAGCACGTGCGAGAGTTGCATTGTCTGGTTTGACGATTGCAGAATACTTCCGTGATGGAGATGGTAATGATGCAGGAGGACGTGATGTTCTTTTCTTCGTAGATAATATATTCCGTTTTACGCAAGCAGGTTCTGAGGTGTCGGCACTATTAGGACGTATGCCATCAGCGGTAGGATACCAACCTACACTAGCAACAGAGATGGGATTGATGCAAGAGCGTATTACTTCTACTAAAAAAGGATCTATTACATCTGTACAGGCAGTATATGTACCTGCGGATGATTTGACGGATCCAGCACCAGCGACAACATTTGCTCACTTGGATGCAACAACAGTACTTTCTCGTAAGATTGCTGAGTTGGGTATTTACCCAGCGGTAGATCCTTTAGATTCTACATCACGTATCTTGTCTGAAGAAGTTGTAGGAAAAGCACACTATGCTTGTGCTCAAAATGTAAAAGAAATTCTTCAACGATACAAAGAATTGCAAGATATCATTGCGATTTTGGGTATGGATGAATTGAGTGAAGAAGATAGAAATGTAGTATATCGTGCACGTAAAGTACAACGTTTCTTATCTCAACCTTTCCATGTAGCTGAGCAGTTTACAGGATTGGAAGGAGTTTTAGTACCAATTGATGAGACAATTAAAGGTTTCAACATGATATTGGACGGAGAGCTTGATCACTTACCAGAAGCAGCATTCAACTTGAAAGGAAATATCGAAGAAGTAATCGAAGCTGGAGAGAAAATGTTAGCTGAAGTAGAAGCTTAATCTTTTAAATAAAAAGACATGAATTTAGAAGTTTTAACACCAGAAAAAAGATTGTATTCGGGCGAAGTGACAGGAGTCAAATTGCCAGGAACTGCAGGTTCTTTTGAAATATTAAATAATCACGCTCCTTTGATTTCTTCTTTAGAAAAAGGTGAAATGCGTATTAAGGCTGCTAGTGGAGATACAACTATTGCTATCGAAGATGGTTTTGTAGAATGTCTCAAAAATACTATTGTAGTGCTAGTAGGCGGAGGAGAGGTAAAAGCATAAACTTTACGTTTTTACAATAAAGAATAGAAAAGCAACTGAAAATTACTCAGTTGCTTTTTTCATTTTAGCTACAAAGGTTTTTACTCGTTCGCCATTTTCATCTTTTTAGATAAGCTGTTGGGCTTTTTTGTCATCAAAAACTTCTTTCATATTATTTACTATTCCATAGGGGATATCTTTAGAAGATAAAAGACTAGACCAATATTCTCCTGTAGCTGTTTTGATGGATTTTTGGATAATTTCAGACAATTCCTCACGATTTTTTACTCGATTGGGATTAATAGAAAACTTATCTTCATCTGATAACTCACTTTGCTCGATTGCATTGCAAAGTTGAGCGAACTGCTTATCATTGCCTATAGCTAATACCAACCATTTTTCATCTTTTGTTAGAAATAATTCTCCATAGGGAGCAATATTGGGATGTAGTGTTCCCATTGGTTGGGCAATATGTTTTGCTATTAGCCAGTTGGTCGCTTGATTGGCGAGAGATGCCACAGCTGTATCATATAGTGAAACAGATACTTTTTGTGCTTCATCAGTCCTATTGAGCAAAGCAAGTAACAATCCTTCTTTCAATTGATGCGCTGCCAATATATCTATTAGTGCAACAGGCATTTTGACAGGTTTCCCCGTTGGTTCGCCATTCATTGACATAAACCCTGTCTCTGCTTGCAAGACTACATCAAAAGCAGTTCTTTTTTCATTTTCGCCAAATCCTGTGATTTCACCATAGATGATAGCCGGATTGATTTTTCGTATGCTGTCAAAGTCTAGCTGTAGCTTTTGAGCAGCTCCAGTTTTGAAATTAGCGATGACAATATCAGCATCTTTTACTAATGCAATAACTTGATTGTAGTCTTCTTTATTTTTTACATCTAAAAAGAGTGATTTTTTTCCAAAATTAGCAGCAGCATAGTATGCAGAACTTTTATTAGATTGATTTTCTGTAGGCAATTTCCATTGTCTAGTGACATCTCCTTGAGTCGTTTTATTCTCTATTTTTATCACTTCCGCTCCCAGTTCTGCAAAAAATGTCCCCACCATTGGTCCTGCAAGTACGGAAGCTAGTTCTATTACTTTTAAGTTCTTGAGCATAATGCTATATCTTTGGCACGAAAATGCGCGTTTTTGATGACATATTGAAAGAAGTGACCTACAAAACAGCTCGAAGTGGTGGAGCAGGGGGACAACACGTCAATAAAGTAGAGACTAAAGTCGAATTATACTTTGATGTAGGAGCAAGCCATTTTTTGTCTGAAGAAGAAAAGATGAGAATAAATCATCGACTTGCTAATCGAATTAATCAGGCAGGAATATTGAAATTGTCTTCTCAAAAAACTCGCTCGCAAGCCAAAAATAAAATAAATGTAGAAGAAAGATTTGTGCTTTTAATCCAAGAGAATATAAAAGAAAAAAAGAAACGAAAAGCGACAAAAATCCCAAAATCAGTTAAAGAAAAACGCTTAAAAGTCAAGCGAATAAAGTCCGATACTAAAAAGAATAGACAAAAACCAAAATGGTGATGTTCTGTATAAAGACTTTATCTCGGTCTTTAGTAGGTGGATTTATGGTTGCGCCTAATAGCTCGTATAAGAATAATTACGGGTTTCAAGCACAAACAGTTCATCTTATTCTCTTAGATTCCTATCATTTATAAACCGTGTTATTTTTTTATTTATTGTTAATTCAATTGAAAATTC
>JBMZDS010000221.1:0-2755 GCA_049614465.1 Chitinophagales bacterium | reverse complement strand
GTAGATAAAGAGATATTTTGTCCTTCGTTCCATCTTGAAGCTATGCTTACCAATTCATTATAGTCAGTTATTCCTGAATTTGCCAAGCCATCTGATAAAAGAAATACTCTATTCAAATATTCATTATCAAAATTATCTCCTACAAGTTCAAAACCCTGAGTCATACCACCACTTAAATTAGTTGTTCCATCAGAATGTATCTCTGCTATTCGATCAATAATCAATTGCTTATTTTCTACCTTGATAGGTTCTTGAATTACTTGAACTCTGTCATCGTAAACAACAATAGAAACATAGTCTTCTGAAGAAAGTTGATTGACTGCAAATTGAGCAGCTTCTTTTGCGTACTTCAATTTTTCTCCATCCATAGAGCCACTTCTATCTAATACAATGGAAAGATTGATAGGCGTACGTGTATCATCTTCTTTCTCAAAATGCGCTGCTTGTATCTCTGTATATAAATAAATATTTTCCCTTGGTTCATCTATATAATAGAAAGCATTGTCCGTAGATGCTATTAATGATAAGTGTTCTGTACTAGCAACTTTTTCAATTTCAGTCTTAGAATCTTCTATAGATTCTACAGGTGTTTCGATTACTGAGTTGCTGTCTGTTTTACAGCTTATAAAGAATAATAACAGAGAAAATAAATAGAGTAGGTTTTTCATCATTTGAGCTTTTTAGTTAATTATTCAACGTAACTCAAAGCGACATATTTTTCAGCAAATAATACATTAAGATATTTTAACAATAGGATTAAAATTATGATCCTTATTAAAAAATCAAGTCTTCTTCTCTTTCTTTCTTGCAGCAGGAAAAAGTACATTATTCAAGATAAGACGATAGCCTGGCGAATTGGGATGCAAATTCAAATCCGTCTTTGGATCACCTACAAAATGCTGATAATCTTCTGGATCGTGCCCTCCATACCAGCTCCACATGCCATTGCCATAGATACCATGAATGTAGCGTGCTTCATCAGCTGAGTTGTTTTGACCTAATATCAAAACTTCTGACTTTATCATCTCTTTTTTGAAAGCTGTCGTCTGTCCCATAAATCCTTTAACTGTTTTGGTATGGCACTGAGTAAGCATAGTAGGAACTGGATCCCATTTTGCAGAAAAATCAAAAAGCGTAAAATAGTCTAAATTTTTTGTGACTTTTCGCCCAAAATTGGCATCGATATTAGAGTACTCATATTCATAAGGACTCATACGGAGTTCAAATTCTTGAAAAGCAAATGTATTGTCAAAATTGAGTGATTCTTGTGCGTCAGCATCAGGTGCATCGCCATCAAACATATGGTCACAAATATCTGTTCCTTCGGCAGCTAGCGCAATATCATAGCTATCCGTAGCCGAGCACATCGCAAATTGAAATCCTCCTCCTGCTACAAACTCCCTGATTTTATGGACTACAGCAAGTTTCAATTCGGATACTTTTTCAAATCCATTGGCAGTAGCTAGTGCTTCCATTTCAGCTACTTGCTCCTGATACCAAGATTGATTTTTGTAGGCATTCCAAAATTTACCAAACTGTCCTGTAAAATCTTCATGATGTAAATGCAACCAATCATAAAGTGCTAATTCTTCATCCAAAACAGCTTGATCATAGACCATATCATAAGGAATCTCTGCATAAGTCAGTACAAGTGTCACAGCATCGTCCCATGGTTGTTTAGAATCTGGCGAATAAACAGCAATTTTAGGTGCTTTTTCTAGTTTAGCGATATCCATATTTGCTTCTGCATCTGCTATTTCTGCCAAAATGCTTGTATAGCTTGCATCTGCAATCACTTCATAACTCACATCTCTAATATTACATTCATCTTCTATCTCTTGCATATGCTTTACAGCAAATGAACCTCCTCTGTAATTGAGTAGCCAATCTACTTCCAATTCTTCTGTAAGCGACCAATAGGCTATACCATATGCTTTTAGATGATTGGACTGCTCCTCATCCATAGGAATAAGGATATAAGCCGCTTTAAGACTAATGGTAGAAAGTGTCAGTAATAAGATGATTAAAGTACGATACATAGTTCAAAGATATACTTTTTAACGATTTGATTTCACACTTATTGAAGTTGTCTAGAGTTAGATGATAATTGTGAATATTTTAGATTTTTTCGCAGATTGAGACATTTTTGAGAGGCATAGCCATAGCTACGGCTCGAAAAAATAACGTAGAGATGCGGAAAAAGATATATTTTCAGTTTATTAATTCAACTTTAGACAACTTCATTGTATACTTTAGTATTTTTGAAAAGTGAAATTATTTGTAAAGAGTTTAGTTTGTTTGTTGCTTTTGTTGATTTCTTGTAAAAGAGAAACAAAAGATATGCCAGTCTCTGCACCCTCAGTAGCATATCACCACAGCCTACAAACACAATCCGCTCCCATTTCATCGATCGAAGAAAAGCTCACACAGTATGGACTTGTCAATCTCTCCAAAATAGACGATAGAATTATCGCAGACTTGAAATATGCGAGTACTGACAATTTTCTTGATGAAAATGTATATGGAGAACTGCAAGATATTTTTATGCAAAAAGAAGTGGCTGAAAAACTCATCAAAGCACAAGATATTTTGCAAGATTATGACAGTAGTTTGTATTTAATTGTCCATGATGCTGTACGCCCTTTATCTATACAGCAAAAAATGTGGGATTTGGTGAAAAACACCGAATATCAACGCTATGTTGCTTCTCCCTATGGTGGTGGTGGAATGCACAATTATGGCTGTGCCGTAGATG
>JBMZDS010000220.1:0-2778 GCA_049614465.1 Chitinophagales bacterium | reverse complement strand
TCCTACTATCATAATCAATAAGGACAAACCTTCTGCTATATTGGAAGCCCATGCAGCACCTTCTACGCCCATTGGTTCAAAACCCAAGTTACCCAATATCAATACCCAATTGAGAAAAATATTGGTCACAGACATGGTAATAATCGCAACGGCTAATACTGCTGTTCGCTCAATACCTGAATAAAAAGCGATCATCAAACTTCCTAAGAAGCTCAAAAAGAAACCCCATTTTCTAATCGTCAAAAAACTATAGGACGCATCAAAAACAGCTTGGTCATCAATAATCAATCCTAAAAATGAAGAGGAAAAGAAGAAAACCAAACCAAACAACAGAATAGCTGCTGTAAATAAAACAACGAATGTATTATCGACTATTTTCCCAACTACGTGTGCTTTTTTTTGCCCTATTTTCTGCGCTATCAATATCTGCGTGCCTTTCGTATAAGAAAAGCCTATCATAAAAAGAATAAGGTATAAAAGCGATATATAACCAATAGCAGCTTGTTCATCTACACCTACTTCTTTCATAAAACCCACATCTGTAATAGCAATGAGTGTATAAAAGAAATTGCTAATCATCAAAGGCATAGCTATCTTAAAAATATCACGGTATGAGTAGGAAAGGTTTTTCATTATTTTTTCGCCCTGCAAAGAAAAGAAAATACTCACCTAAAATGGCAGAATTAACAATTTTTACCCTTGTGGGATAAATAATGTGATTTGTATGACTTAAAAATGAGGAAAATGTTTTTATTTTGTGGCGGTCTTAAAAAACTCAAAATATGAAAGGAGCAAAAATAGCAGTAGCATTGGTATTATGGATAGGTGTCGCAGGATTGGCATTTTGGTTATACAAAATAATTCAAGAACCAGTAGTGTACCAAGCTGGATTTGACGTACAGGAAACTGCTACAGTAGATAGAATGAAAGATATTCGTGAAGCTCAAAACTACTATATTGAAGTACATGGTACTTATTCAAACAACTGGGATTCGCTCATCAATACCATCAAGTACGATGAAATCATGGAAATCAAAACAATAGGTAACCCTGATGATACTTTAGAAGTAACTACTTATGATACTATCATGCGTCCTATTAATGAATTGGTTGCCTTTAATGGTACTGATAATGTTGACTCACTTAAATACATTCCTTATAGTAAAGGTGAAATATTTAAACTAGAGGCAAATGTAATCAAAGTACAAAGAGTAAATATTCCTGTATATCAAGTAATCGCATACAAGGAAAATTATCTAATGGATTTGAATCCAGACTTTGTAAGATTGGAGAAAGACCTTATCATGGGATCTTTAACAGAAGCTAGTGACGCTGGAAACTGGGAATAAAAATCATACCACAACTTTTGATGCCCACATGAGTAGAGATTGTACTTTACTGATAGAATGGGCGTCAAATGATTTTTCGTATAGTATATATCATCAAAACAACAATCGAGTTCTCTTAACTGATGCTTTAGATTGTTTTTTTGATTTGTATGACTGGACAGAACAGCAGTTTTTGAGTTTGATAAAAGAACAAGCGCATTTTAGCTATTCTTTTGCAGCAACAAAAATACTCATAGATACTTCATACACCACACTTGTTCCTGAGTTACTTTTTGATGAAAATAAAATCGAAGAATTACTTCGTTTTAATGTATCACTTCCAAGTACGCCACTTTGTTTTGCTGCACAAAAATTGACATCAACTCCTTACTACATCATTTATGCATATCCTAAGAACTTGGAGAAAGCACTGCAAAGTAGTTTTAATAATCTATCAATAGAAGTCAATACCTATACTCTATTGACACATCTGATAAAGCAAAACGCTAAAGAGCAGTATTTTCATTTGCATATCAATATGCAAAGAATTCAATGCAGTTTTTTCAAAGGAAAAGAATTGATTTTCCACAACCAATTTGAATACAATAGCGCTGAAGATATGCTTTATAACATACTGAATGTCTATCAACAAATAGAACTTGATGCTGGTCAATGTCCGATGCACATATCAGGAGTATTGGCAAAAGACAGCGAAACTTATCGTATGCTCCATGAGTATATTCGCTATATTCATTTTACAGAAAAGCCTACACGATTAAATTATTCCAATACCGAATTGCCTGCGCATTATTTTACGACACATTTTGCTGCGCTACTTCAATAATCTATACTTGCGTATATAGGCATATTGTATTTTGTCAAAGCTTCTTTTCCTTTTAGAAAATCAAGATTAACAATAAATGTAAAGCTATGGACAGACGCACCTTCCATCTCTACCAATCGAGTAGCCGCAAGTGCCGTACCACCCGTTGCTAACAAGTCATCATGAATCATCACTTTTGCGCCTTTTGGCAAATGTCCTTTATGAATCTCGATAGTCGCTTGCCCATATTCCAAATCATAAGTAGTAGAAACAGTTTCTGCGGGTAGTTTTCCTTTTTTTCGCAGAGGAATAAATGGAATATTGAGTTTTTGTGCAAGCAAAGGAGCTAACCAAAAACCTCTACTCTCTATAGCAACTATGGCATCTGGCACAGAAGAAAGATTGGCTATCATATCATCAACTATCTCTTGACACAAGTCAGGATAAAGCAAAATAGGGGTTAAATCCTTAAAAATGATTCCTTCCTTTGGAAAATCAGGAACATCTCTTATAACTGACTGTAATCTCTCTACTAAATTCATTCTTTTACTTTTAGGTATGGTATTATTTTTCCCAAAAGTACATCATCTAAAGCATAAAGATTTGACAAATCATCAACACTGTTGT
>JBMZDS010000219.1:0-2783 GCA_049614465.1 Chitinophagales bacterium | reverse complement strand
GAGGAGCGATTGATCTATATATTGTTCCAGCTGTACACGACTATCTTGCTGCATTAGTCCTCTGATATCAAATACAGATTCCACATAATTTTTTGTGATGTATTTTTTGTGAGCAGTCGATTTTTGAGGAATATTTTTCTCGATTTTTATTAAATCTTTCAGCGAGACAGAAGTTTTCATTCCATTTTGAAATACAATGGCTTTATTTCGCCTTATTTCTACGATCTCTCCTTGCATATCAGTATTCGCTATCATCACTTGGTCATTGACTTTTAACTCTTCGATATTGGTCGGCAATTGCTCAATATTTTTGCTTTTATTAGTCAAAAATGATTTCCTATGATTGGCTAGTTCTTTAGCCTTTAGCGCAGCGACTTCTTTACTCTTTGCTTTGTTTATTTTATTAAGAACAGCATTGACTTCCTTTTCTACAAGGAAACTTTTTTCTTGCTCTAGGGCTATATGTTGCTGACGCAAAATATTTCGTTGGTTTTCAGTTTCTTTTGTGAGTTTATCAAATCGCTGCATGAGTGATTTGAGTTTTTTATTTTCCTTACGGATTTGCTCATTTTCTTTTTCCCATGTTTTTCGCTCATTTTCTACCTTTTCGAGCAATTCATCAAATTTTAAATCAGAATAATCCACTAGACTCTTTGCTTTTTCTATCAATTCTGTAGATAATCCACTTTTTTCTGCTATTGCAAACGTATATGAACTTCCAGGTTTACCTGTTTTCAAAGTATAAGTAGGTGTGAAGTCTTTTTCATCAAAAAGCATCGCTCCATTGAGGATCTGTCGTTGCTGTTCAGCTAATTTTTTAAGATTAGAATAATGTGTCGTAATGATACCAAATGCTTGCGTAGGAATCAACTTTTGTAAAATAGCTTCTGCCATTGCAGCACCAAATCTAGGATCAGTTCCTGTGCCAAATTCATCGATTAGATAAAGCGTTTTTTTATTAGCATTCTCTACAAAATGTTTCATTCTCTGTAGTCGAGAACTATATGTAGAGAGTTCGTTTTCTATAGATTGATTGTCACCTAAGTCAGCGAATATTGAATGAAAAATGCCAAATTTTGAGTTTTCTTCACAAGGTACGAGCATTCCAAATTGTACCATACATTGCAAAAGTCCGATTGTCTTTAATGTCACAGATTTTCCACCTGCATTGGGACCAGAAATTAATAAAATATGCTGTGCCATGTCCAATTCTACAGAAAGTGGTACGGTTTCTTTTTGCTGATTTTTATTTAATAAATAGAGTAGGGGATGCTTCGCTTCAATTAATGAAATAGTCGCTTTTTTCTCTACAATAGGCATTTGTGCATCAACATCTATTGCTAATAGGGCTTTGGCACGTATTAAATCAAAATTTGCCAATAGTCTGGTAAATGTATTTAGTAGAGGAGCTTCAGCGGCTATATCTGCAGTCAATTGCTTCAATATTCGATAAATCTCTCGTTTTTCTTCTCTCTCTAGTTCAAAAAGTTCATTGTTGAGCAAAACTGTTCCTTCTGGTTCTATATATGTCGTTTTCCCAGAGTCAGATTCGTCATGAATAATACCATTGATTGTTCTTTTGTTTTCTGCTTTAAGAGATAAAACACGCCTATTATTTCTTACAGATTCATTAGAGTCGGCTAATACACCTTTGAGTTTGAGTTCTTGTACGAGTTTGCCAAATACTTTGTTTAGGGAAGCATTTTTGGACTGCATTTTCCTTCGTATACTTACCAATTCTGGTGATGCATTGGAGCGTACACGTCCATCTTCATCTATGATGTTTTCAATTTGACGACTGATAAATGTCTCTTTTGCAAAATCAGCTACTAAAAGCCGTAGCATGTCATATTCATCAGGATATTTTTCAAAGAAAATTAGAATCGAATTGACAGTATTTATGACATTGTATATTTTGCGAAATTGTTTGCCATCCAATACATTATTGATGATAGCGAGCTGTTTTATTTCTTTTTCAAGACTATGATAGTTTTGAGCAGGGAAGTGGATGCCATTTTCAATAGCAGACTTCATTTCATGTACTTGACGAAGACTTTTTTGTATGAAATCATGCGAAGTGGACAGTTTTGCTCTAGCTAGCTTTTCTTTGCCTAATTCACTTATACATTTAGTCTCCAATAAAGTTAAAACCTTATCAAATTCTAATTTTTCTATGATATCTTGAGGAAATAAATTCACGATACAAAGGTAAGACTAATTCATAATTGGAAATTAAGAATTAGTAAGTGTAATATTTCAGTTTAAACCTGCTTGTGTGAAAATAGTTTTTAAATCATCTGCAATGGGTAGTGATTTTAATGGAGGTATATTCGAGCCCCCTGTATTACCTATAGGTATCTTTCCAACAAAAGATTTCACTCCACCAACTAGAAGTCTAGGTATTTGACCAATTACTTCTTTTATATTTTTTATTTTTACTCCAAATAATAGCATTTTCCAATGTACTAAACTATGTTGATATGGATATGCTTGTCCTATAACATGCGCTCTTTCTAAGTGAAACCAAGCATCTTGCCATTCATTTTTTGAATAATAATTATGAAATAAATTGAGTTCTTCATCAAAATAAGGCTTTAATAATTTCGGCATAAATGTATTCATAAGAGTAATTTTTATTTTCCAAATTTGATGCTAAATGTAGTACCTTCTCCAACAGTAGATTGCACTGATATTTCTGCATTATGTGATTTAATGATTTTGGAACAAATAGCCAATCCAATACCACTTCCTGAGTATTTATTGTTGCTATGTACTCTTTTGAA
>JBMZDS010000218.1:0-2786 GCA_049614465.1 Chitinophagales bacterium | reverse complement strand
ATTACCACTAGCTTCTTCATACGTCCAATTTGGATTAGTGACTTCACCCATAGGATAATTTAATCTTTCTGTATTGACAAAATCACGGACTAATGCTAAATTGTGATAATCTGCGCCTTCTATATCACTTGTTTCCGCATCGCTCGGCATCCAACTTCTCGGCAACATGTGCTCACGTGTATAGTTATCATCCGTAAAATTGAATGTGCCTGTATAAGTTTGTAGCTCATTGGAATATTCGCAAAGAATACCAGTCTCTCCCATTGTATCTTTTTCATGTATATTAACAATCACTGTCTCATCAAAATTGCCATACAACTGATGTGAATGTGCCGATAATACATCTGACAAATCATCTATAAACCCATTACTTTCAGCATCTAATCCCACATAATAATTGTCAGGTTCTAGTCCCAATGTCGTGATTTCACCCGTTAGCGGATTATCTGTCTTATAGTTTTGATTGCCGCCTGACTCATTGTAAGCAAAAACAGCAAAATAATATGTTGTATTGGCATTCAAGCCCCTCATGGTATTGCTTGTATTGGTATTTAATCCCACTACTTTAGCATCACCTAAACTATTGCCCAATGTATAAGCTACATTATCTGTAGGTACATCTGTAATCGGTGAGGTATCACGCAAAACTAAATATCGTACTCCATTACCCGCAGTCTGATAAAATACACGCACTTGATATGCTCGCAATGAGCTTGAATTGAAACCTGTTGGTTGATTGGCTGGTTCTGCCTGTGCAAAAATGCTAGCATTCATCAGAAAAATGAACGCAAAAAATAAATAAAACTTCTTCATAAATACATTTGAATATATTTCAAAGGTAATCTATTTCTTTTTGAAGAACGAAAGAGCAAAGTAAATTAACTAAAAAACAATACGCGCGATACGCATCGCTTCTTCAAAGGCTTTGACATCAAAATTGTGACTTATCTTGTCTCCACCAAAGAAATTGACAAAATGTTCTGTCGGCATATTGCCTATCAAATCATCTTTTGCCATAGGGCATCCTCCATATCCAAAAATGGCCGTATCAAATCTACGACAGCCGTGCATGTATGCTGTTTCTATTTTTTCTCGCCAATTGTGTGGTGCAGTATGTAAGTGTGCCCCAAATTCTTTATCAGGAAAAGCAGGAATCAAACGAGAAAAAAGGTATTCTATTATTTCAGGCTTTGCTACTCCTATCGTATCAGAAAGTGAAAAGATATTAATATCGAGTTTAGCTAATTTTTCTACCCATTGCTCCACAATATCAGGACTGTATTCATCTCCATATGGATTGCCAAATCCCATAGATAAATACAATACCATTTCCTTATCGTTTTTCAAGCAAATATCTTGAATGTACTTTACACGGTCTAGTGATTCTGCAATACTTGCATTAGTATTTCGCTGCTGAAATGTCTCTGACACCGAAAATGGATAGCCTAGATATTTTATCTCTTTATGCTCAGCAGCATCTTCTGCGCCTCTTTCATTAGCAACTATAGCAAGTAATTTTGTGTCCGTATTTTCTAAATCTAGATTAGCTAATACTTCTCTCGTATCTGCCATCTGCGGAATCGCTTTGGGCGACACAAAACTTCCAAAATCAAGTGTATCATAGCCCACTTTCAACAACGAATTGATATACGTCACTTTCGTCTCTGTAGGAATATGATGTTTGATGCCTTGCATAGCATCTCTAGGGCATTCTATGAGTTTGAGTGTTGACATTTATTGTTCGTTTTCATCTAACCATGCTTCAAATCCATCTGCAAGATCATAGATTTCTGTAAAACCATTATCCAAAAGTACCTGAGCTGCATCTGCACTACGCCCTCCACTCCAACAATAGACTAAGATTGGTTTTGTTGCATCCAATTCTGCAACTTTATCATTAAAGCCATCTTCATAAAAATCAAAGTGAATCGCACCTTCTATTTTGCCATACATTTCGATTTCTTTGGCAGTACGGACATCTAGTAAGATTTCATTATCAAGTTCTTCCATTTTAGCACTGAACTCTGCGACAGTGACTCGTTCGGAAATAATGGTGTTGTCTTCTGTTTGTGCTGCAGTATTGCTCTGGCAAGCGACTAATAGAAGTCCAAATATGATGGTATAAAAGAAACGCATTTGATTTATTTTAGGCAAAAATACGGAAAGCTATCGTAAAAATCAGAAATTAGCGAAATGCAAAAAACTACTGAGCAAGAATCATACTACAATGACTTGGATAAAATGAGTACAAATGAATTACTCTCCAATATCAATAAAGAGGATAAAACAGTGGCTCACGCTGTCGAAAAAGTCATTCCTTCAATAGAAAAATTAGTGGATTGTGCTACGCAAAAAATGAAAACCGGAGGACGTCTTTTTTATCTTGGAGCAGGCACTAGTGGAAGATTGGGTGTAGTAGATGCATCAGAATGCCCACCTACTTTTGGTGTAGCGCATGGATTAGTCGTAGGTTTGATAGCAGGAGGAGATTCTGCGATTAGAAAAGCAGTAGAATTTGCTGAAGATAGCGACAATCAAGGTTGGGATGACTTGCAAGAATATAATGTCTCTGAAAAAGATTTTGTAGTAGGAATAGCTGCGTCTGGCACAACTCCTTATGTTATCGGTGCTTTGCAAAAATGCAGAGAAAAAGGTATAAAAACAGGCTGTATTGTCTGTAATGAAGATTCTCCTGTAGCAGCAGAGAGTGACTTCCCTATAGAATGTGTGGTAGGAGCAGAATTTGTAACAGGAAGTACACGCATGAAAGCAGGAACAGCTCAAAA
>JBMZDS010000217.1:0-2789 GCA_049614465.1 Chitinophagales bacterium | reverse complement strand
ACCGTACAATCTGGCGTGAAATTGGAAAGGATAGACATGATGATTTTCACATCTTTTTCTTTCAATGCGAAAACAGTACTTTTTTGTATTTGATCGACTAGAACAAGTGCAAACTCTTCAAGGCATGAGTTGATAAAATTGGCGCCCATAGAGTCTATGGTCTCAAAGCTACATTTGAGTTGATACAGATGTGGTTCTTTTTCGCTTAAATTGAGCAATTCAATATCAAGAATTCCTCCTCCTCTAGCTCGCATATTTTTGGTAATGTGGCTAACACCTTCTATTAGTTTTGCTTTGATAGATGGAAAGAAATCTTTTAACTTTTGGCTTTCTCCTTTATAAGTAAAATGTACGTGTCCGAGTTTTACTGTATCATTGACAGTAGCCGTAAATCCTCCTTTGTCATACCAAAACTTGGCAGCATTGGCACAGGCCGCTACTACACTACTTTCTTCGGTCACCATTGGGATGACGTAGTCTTTTTGATTGATACGGAAATTAGGGGCTACACCAAACGGCATATGAAAATTAGAAATAGTATTCTCACTAAACCCATCAAAGACTTTTTGATCTTCGACATTGTCATGCCAGAAGCCTGCAAACTCTTTAGCTAAATCTATCGGATTAGTATAGAGAAAATTCTGTGCTAACCAATAGATTTTTTCGGTTTTTGATAGTTTCGAAAAGCCTGATACTTTTTTCTGATTTTCCATCGATACAAAGTTACAAAAATGAAATGAATATCTTCCTTAGAAAGAAAAAACCTCCAATTCTGACGAAAAGGAGGTTGGTAATATCATTTTGATTTTCCCTAGTCTAAAAACTCAAATGTTTCAAAAAACGCTTTGTCTTCTGGCTCACTTGGATAACTTCCGTCTTCCATTATTGCTATTTGATATAGTCTATTACCATTCATATACATTTCATATTCTACGTGAAAATTATCAGTGTTTTTACCTTTAAAGTACATGCCTTTATTGCCATCCATTTCTAAATCTTTCTCTTCATCTAAAGTGTATATGCCTAGTGAACCCAATGCACCTTCTTTTCCTCCTATGAGTAAGTCTTCGTCATTACTCATTTGTACAAGCAATGATGGATATTCCGAATACGCTACCATATATACTTTAGTAAGGCTCTGCTCATACATGTATGTTACCAGTTCGATATCTCCTATTTCTGTAGGGACTACCTCTACACTTCTTTCTGGTGATACAGGAAATTGTATCTGAAATGAATTGTCTTCAGAGACAAATATTTCATTACTGCTAGTATATGTTTCTTCTACATTTTCTACTATTTCAATAGCATCTTCAATTGTAGTATCTGCTGTTTCGCCCGAACAAGAAGACAAGAAAAGTAAAATAGCAATTGGGAAAAGTAATGTTAATTTTTTCATAAGATATGGGTTTTAAATTTTGTGCAAAGGTATGTTTTATTTACGATTTAGCATGTGATTTAATCTCATTGATATTTGCTTTGATTTTATCGCTGAGTTCATCTACAGGCAAGTCATTTTCATCTAGTCCAAATGGATCTTCTATCTCTTCACCTATCAGTTCTATTCCTACCATGGTGTAAAACATAATAAGAACAAGAGGAATAGACCACCAGTGCATAGTTTTTACGAAGGCAAAAGGCAATGCCAGTGAATATACAAATACGATTCTCTTCAAGTGTAAGGCATATGCCATAGGAATGGGCGTGTTGCGAATTCGCTCGCAAGCGCCTAGTATATTGATAAGTGTATTGGCTTCTTTTTCAAGTACAATTAACTGTTCTCCATCTATGATGTCTTGTTTGTAGAGTTGTTGTATATGTCTTGCTATTTCAGCCAAAATGTAATTGGGTTTATGCTCCATGCGATTATACTTTGAAAGTACTTCTCTAGGAATTTCTTCAATTATTTTTTCAAACTCTCCTTTTCGCAGATGCTCTTTTATCGTGTAGGTAAGTGCTACGATTAAATCGAGAATCAATTCTTTTTCAGGGTAATCTTTTTCAGGAACATAAGTATTTACCTTGATGGCTAAGTTGCGAGTTGTATTGACAAGTGCGCCTAGCTGTTTACGTCCTTCCCACCATCTATCGTAGGCAGTATTGGTACGAAATACAAGTAGCAAACCTAGTACGATACCTATTACTTTAAAGAATGTATCGGGAAAATCCATATCCATCCAATGATAGTTCTCTTCTAGGAAAATAAGTATGGCAGTAAGGATAGTCATTATAAGCATAGACCACCACATGCCTTCTACATGCTTGCCTCCATGTCTAATGAGAAAGCTAAACCAGTTTTTGTTATCGTATTTTATCATAGTTTTTTAAGGTTGTTTTTTAAATTCATGCCATTGTAACCCGTCTGAGTAGATGAGTGTTCTATCTTGAGCAGTTTCTTTTACATATAAGTCATAAGAAACGCTATTGTTTACTACTGTTTTTACTTCTTCAGTTTCAAAATTAATTGCTCCTTTTTTATTTTTCCACCACCATCCGCCCCATTGATTCATCTCTATTCTGTAGTGATGAGGAGATATTTGTGTTACTCGGACTCCATCAGAAAGCAAATTATAATTCATGTCATAAATGCTTATAATATGCTCTCTTCTATCAATTTCGGAGGTCAAATATAGTGTTTTTGCAAAAGAAGATATATCACTTGCAGAACCAAATAATACAGCACCTGCATAACTATCTGGAAGATTAAGGATAATTACATCTTCTTCATACCAGCGAAAGTCCTCTATTAATGCCCATGCAACATCAGCAGACTTTGACATAGGAATTAT
>JBMZDS010000216.1:0-2807 GCA_049614465.1 Chitinophagales bacterium | reverse complement strand
TCATGAGCAACATAGGTACGTCCCATGACGCCTAGTTTGTCCCACATCAAAAATAAATGATCTCTAAATAATTGAGGATTGCCCACTTTAGCATATTGATAAAAAGACAAAGTGACTCTTTTCTCATCACTTTTTGCTATTTCTTGCTTGAGCAACCTTTTGTCTTTACGATTCCACAGTTTCATGCTATGTCCGTTTTTAAAAGGTGAATAATCAGCTACAAAGTTAATAAATTTCTATAGTTCAGCTACGATAAAGAAGCCATCACTTCCTTTTTTCTGATACAAAGGCATCAATATAAGTCCATCATGCGGTGAAAGAATAGCTCCATTTTTGTCTGTAGCCAGTTGTTCTCCTTTTGCAATGGGTTGAAAGTTACTGTATCCCTTTTTCATTACAAATTCATCTTCATCATCTACTGGATGTCGATAAATAACATTAACTGCTTTAGGCAATTGAGCATTGAAATCTTCTAATTCACGTATTTCTTCTAGAAAACAGTCATATATCTCCTTTGAAATACAATTATTCTTGTACAATACACTTATCAATCCTGCTTTCATTCGCTCTACAGATGCAGGTTCTACATGTTGTCCTGCTTCGTATGCAATGGCAGCAATATCATTGTCATAGCAAAATTCGAGTGTTGTTCCTTTCAGGATAGTCGTCATACCATTGATAACAGGTACAGGTATCATGCAAGCGTATTCTGAACTCTTTGCTACAGGATTTGTAATACTAAAACAACCTCCTTTTGCAGAAGTAGTATGTAAGTCAACTAGAAATATTTGCTTATTTTTATTCTCTTCGAAAAGAGTTTCTAATACAGCTATCATTTCCTTTTGTTCATGATCTTCAGCTGTATTGAGCATGCCATGTGGAAGTGCTTTTAGTTTGGTGATTTTTGAGCTATACCATTGTCGATTAAGATCTTTATGTATGAATCGAGTATTTTCTTCAATAGCCTTTGTATTTCCCGCTATACCAATTACTTGTGCATTTACTTTTGCCTTCTTTTTATCGAAAAAATCAAACAAATAATTAAGTGTACCTATACCTGCTTTTTCATTTCCATGAATGCCTGCTAATACGATAAGTACAAACTCACTATTCTCATTTCCATATTTTCCGATAACTCTTTCCATAAAAAGAGCGCAAAGGTACGGAAAAGAAAACTCCTTTCAAATTGAAGAATAGAAAGGAGTTTTAAAGAGTTTGTAACTATTTAGAATTTTAATCCCATTCCAATCTGGAATCCAGGCTTTTCAAAAGCCCTATGAATAGGTTTTGAAGAGTATGATTGATTAATTCCAATTCCTTGACTAAATGGCATACTCACTTCCATATAAAACTTTTTATGTTGAACCATAAATCCTGGAGCGATGTATACATCTATTGCAGTTTCTGTTCTATTACGATCTTCATAATTAAAAGAGAATGACTTGAATTTTGAAAAATTAAAATCAGCACCAAAATCAATGAATGGTTTTATTTTCCCTTTTTTCTTTTTAGCAAATACTTGTTTGTAGTTATAGCCAAATCCAATATTCATATGATTTGATCCGAAATTAAAGTTCGTGAGATTGAACTGATGCATGTTCTTTTTCTTGTTTTCCAAGATAAGACTAGGAAGGGGAGCTGTTATTATTCGCCTATTTGTAGAAATTGCAGAAAAATCTATAGCTGTTTTAAAGGTCAAGTACTTGTTGAATTTTTTAGTTTTAGTCGTGTCATTTTGAGTTGTACTATTCTCTATTTGTGCAGATAAATTGCTCATTGACATTAGAGATAATAGCATTACAATAGTTATTCTAATTGATGTTTTCATGTTTTTGTTTTTAAGGTTAAAAAGTACTGATTTCGAAATCAACTGTAAATGAATGCTGAAATGAGTGGCATGAAATAGCTTTAACCGATTTTAACCAAGAGCATTAACCTTGATTAACTAATGCACTATAATTCACTCCCATTTTTTATAAAAAAAATGTTAATTCAATTCTAGTAATGTGCAATAAGAAAAGTATAGATTTGCATACTCCTTATATAAATGAAAAACAATGGCATACAATCCAAGTGAAATCGAGAAAAAATCATGGAATTTTTGGAATAAAAATGAAGTGTATAAAATCACAAATGATACTACGAAACCGAAGTATTATGTACTCGATATGTTTCCGTATCCAAGTGGAGCGGGTTTGCACGTAGGTCATCCATTAGGATATGTAGCTTCTGATATATATACTAGATATAAGCGACTCAATGGGTTTAATGTATTGCATCCCATGGGATTTGATGCGTTTGGATTGCCTGCGGAGCAGTATGCTATACAAACAGGGAAGCATCCTGCTGAGACAACAGCTGAAAATGTAGCAACATATCGTCAACAGCTTGATAATATTGGTTTGTCATTTGATTGGAGCAGAAAAGTGGAGACAAGTGATCCGCAATATTACAAATGGACACAATGGATTTTTACGCAATTGTTTAGTCATTGCTATTGTACCGCAGATGATAAAGCACAGCCGATTGAGCTTTTGGTAAAGCAATTTGAAGAAAATGGAAATTTGACGACAAAGGCGTACACTGATTTTGAAGACAAATTTTCTGCAGAAGAATGGAGAGCCATGTCTGCCAAAGAGCAGGCAGATATTTTGATGAATTATCGATTGGCGTACAAAAAAATAGGTTTTGTCAACTGGTGTGAAGAGCTAGGAACTGTCTTGGCAAATGATGAAATAGTCAATGGTGTGTCTGAAAGAGGCGGATATCCTGTGACGAAAAAGCCAATGCTACAATGGTCACTCCGA
>JBMZDS010000215.1:0-2821 GCA_049614465.1 Chitinophagales bacterium | reverse complement strand
CTCAGAATAATGATAGTACTACTGCAAGCTATCAATTTGGGTACGATATCAATATCGAAAATGGACAAGGAGAACGTTTTACGCAGGAAAATGGAAATGCCATTACACTGGGAGAAGCTGCTTTATTTACAGCTGTATCTTGGAAGCCATCAGCAAATTTTGCATTGCAACCTGCTATTCGATATGGATATCACTCAAAGTACAAGGTTTTACCTACTCCATCCTTAAGCATGAAAACTGATTTTGGTAAAGGCTTTACTTATCGAGCGAGTTATGGTATGGGATTTCGATCACCTAACTTAAAAGAATTGTACCTCAATTTTGTCGATAAAAACCATCGTATTTTCGGAAATGAAGACTTAACACCTGAACTTTCACATAATGTAAATACAAGTTTTCAATACAGAGGAAGCAAAAAAATACACAAGTATCAATTAAAAACTAGTTTCTTTTTCAATCACAAGTATGATGCTATTGCTCTTTTTTCTTCGAGTGATAATAGTGCCGAGTTTCGCTACACCAATGTAGGAGAATATCAAACAATGGGAGTACAAATAGAAGGGCAATATAAAGTGAAAGACTTTAGTATAGGAACAGGATTTGGCTATTTTGGTAAGCACAATAAAACACAAAATCTAGTAGAGCAAAAATTCCGTTTTTCACCTGAATGGAATCTTCAAGCTAGTTATGATATCAAACGCATAGGACTTAACCTTTCATTGTACAACAAGCTCAATGGTAAGCAAGAGGCATTTGCTCTAGATAGTGAAACCAATGAAATACAAACACTATCTGTCGCAAGATACAATATCATGGATTTGACAGCGAGTAAGTCATTTTGGGAAAATAGATTAAAGATACAAGTAGGCGCAAAGAACATATTTGATGTGACTACAGCAGCAGCGAGTGGTGGTAGCCAAAGTTCTGGAGCTCATAGTTCTTCTACAGGTACGCTTATTAGTACTGGTCGTTCTTATTTTATAGGATTAAAAATAGGAGGGAAGTCGTGAAAAAGATGACCTTGATATTTTGTATTGTATTGTTGCTATCTTCTTGCTTCAAAGAGGAAGAACCTAGAGATGCAGTCAGTATAGGAACGACTATTGAGATGGGCAGTGATTATTTCAATCAAGTTTTCTACAATATTGCTAGCAATGAAGTTGTCAGCGTCAATAGTTATGAAACATGGCATCTTGGATTTTATGCGCAAGCAGATGATTATTTTATTCGACTCAATGCCGCTAGAGTTATGTATGCATTTCCTACTGGTGAGTTTAATTTTGAAAATGTGACAAGCCTTGACGAAAATTTGACAGGTGATATAGACCATCAATCAGGCGACAGAAGCAGACTAGCTCTTGATGTAAATTTTGTAGAAAGTGGAGATACTGCGTATTCAAATAGTGAAGTCTACATTTTAGATTTAGGAACAAATGAAGCAGGTGATTATTATGGATATAAAAAAATCGTTTTTGAAAAAGTAAGTGGAAATAGCTATTATATTAGGTTTGCCAATCTGGATAATAGCGAAATGTATAAAGCTGTCGTTACAAAAGATGAAACACTCAATTATGTAGCATTTTCTTTAGATAATGAGGGAGAAGTAGTCAATGTAGAACCAGATAGGAATACTTGGGATTTAGTCTTTACTAATTTTACTGCCGAGATAGATACTTTAGGCTCGCTCATTCCATATTCTGTGACAGGAGCATATTTCAATCCTTTTTTTGTAGAAGGGTATCAAATAAATGACAATACTTTTGACGATTTTTCGACTAATGACATTAATGAAAGCTTATTTGATAATCAACTTGATATCATTGGGCATGATTGGAAAGTCTTTAGTCTAGAAGATAACCAATACTATATATACAATAACAAAGTCTATATCCTAAAAGATATAAATGACAACTACTACAAGTTGCGATTTTTAGATTTTTATAGCCAAGAAACAGGCGATAAGGGATATCCTACCTTTGAGATCCAGCCTTTATAATAAGCGCAATACATTTTCAGGTGGACGCCCCAATTCTGCATCTTTATCATCATATACAATAGGACGTTCTATCAATTTTGGATTGGCTATCATAATCTCAAGCCATTCTTGTTCTGTGAAAGTCTTTCCTTTGTATTTTTCTTTGAAAATAGGCTCTCCTTTCCGAAGTATCTCACTTGGTTTTTTACCTAGTTTTTTAAGTATTTCACTTAATTCTTCTTTTGTCAATTCATCTTTCAAGTATTCACGAATTTCAACTTGAGCACCTTTTTCTTGTATCAATTTTAAGGTTTCTCTACTTTTTGAACATCTAGGATTATGGGTTATTTTAAGCATTTGTATAATTTTAACACAATTTTAGCAAAAAAATAGCTGTATTCTATGGAAAAAGCAACAACTTTACATCTATATAGCAATAACTGCACAAGAAAGCAGTTCTAGCTATGATTTTTTACCAATAAATATAATAATAAAACACATGAAAAAATTAATCCTAATGACAATGATGACAGCAATGGCTGTTTTCACTTTCGCACAAGACACAGATAGATTTATCGAAGTAGAGGGGACTGCATCCAAAACTGTAGAGCCAGATATGATAGTAGCCGAATTGAGCTTCTACAGCTACAGTTTTGATTATGGAAATGAAAAAGATGAGCAAAAATTTGAAAGCATGGTGATGAAAATGCAAGAAAAATTAAATGCTGATGATTTTGCTGTAGATCAAGAAGATTTGAACTCTGAATGTTCTGTAAGCTATGAAAAATATATCGAATTAGAGTTTGACAACTATGACGACTATGCTAGAATGGAAGAAATGGTATA
>JBMZDS010000214.1:0-2824 GCA_049614465.1 Chitinophagales bacterium | reverse complement strand
CAGGGAGATTTTGAGGAGCATTATGACATCGTTGTATATGACAATCTAGGTAAAGAAGTTTTAAAGGAGCAATTGGTTGAAGTATTAGATATGTCTTTTGCGGCAGAAGGGACTTATTTGTATACAATTACGGATAAGCAGAATGTCATAAGACAAGCAGGTCAGTTGATAAAACACTAAACAGGATACTCCACAAAATTTCTTTCTGTCTCGAAAAGGCGAACTTGCAAATCGTATTTATCATCCAATTTTTCACGTAAGATATCATAAATAACAACACAGATATTTTCGGCAGTTGGGATTAGATTGGCAAATTCTGGACAATCTTCATTTAGATTTTTGTGGTCAAATCTTTCTTCTACTTCATTTTTTATCAAGTCTTTCAAGATTTTTAAGTCTATCACATATCCCGTTTCAGGGTCTATTTCGCCTACTACTTTTACAATCAATTCGTAGTTGTGTCCATGCCAGTTTGGATTGTTGCAAAGTCCAAATACTTCATCATTTTTTTCCATTGTCCAGTCAGGATTGTACAAGCGATGAGCAGCATTGAAGTGGGCTTTTCTGTAGATAGCTATTTTCATAACTCAAAATTAAGGATTTTTCATGGGCAAATCTCAAGATTATCAAATTCATCAATTACTTTTACAAAATGAAGACGATTTATGATTTTGAAGTGAATTATATAAATGATGAACCATTAAATTGGGGAGATTTTAAAGGAAAGAAACTCCTGATTGTTAATGTTGCATCTGCTTGTGGTTACACACCGCAATACGCACAACTGCAAGAACTCTACGAAGCACAGCAAGACAAATTGAATATTCTAGCATTTCCCTGCAATGATTTTGGTGCACAAGAGCCTGGTTCACCTACTGAAATTCAAGCGTTTTGCACAGTCAATTTTGGTGTGAAATTTCCTTTGACAGAAAAAATAGGTATCACTACAAATAAACATGTTATTTATAATTTTTTAGAAAAAGAAAGTAATACAGAAGTGGAATGGAACTTCCATAAATTCCTCCTAGACGAAGAAGGGAAAATACTCGAATCTATGCAATCAGGAGTTTCTCCATTTGATGAACAAATTTTAAATCATTTGAAATAAAATATGTTTTTCAATCAAGTCATAGGACATAGCTCGCTCAAGCAACAGCTTATTCATGCTGCACAGACAGACAAGGTGAGTCAAGCACTTCTTTTTGTAGGCGCAGAGGGTGTAGGGACATTGCCATTTGCACTCGCCTATGCACAGTATCTCAATTGTGAAAGTCCTACCGATACAGATAGCTGTGGCACATGCAGTTCTTGTGTCAAAAATCAAAAATTTGCACATCCCGATTTGTTTTTCACTTATCCGACAGTAAAGGCGAAAGCTTTGTCTAAAGACTATATCTCTGAATGGCGAGAGGCGCTAGTCGAAAATCCGTACATGAATCTGACGGACTGGGTAGCGAAGCTAGATAATGCGAATAAACAAGGAAATATCACAGCGGAAGAATGTAATCAAATCATCAGACAACATGCTTTGCGACATTTTGAGGGGAAATATAAAATACAGCTCATCTGGATGGCGGAGACGCTAGGAAAAGAAGGTAATAAATTGCTCAAAATCATAGAAGAACCCCCTGCCAATACTGTTTTTATCTTGGTGGCAGAATCTGACGAGCGTATATTACCTACTATACTTTCTCGTACACAATTGATAAAATTTTCGAAGCTCAAGACGAGCGATATTGTTGCTAATCTTGTCGAGAAAAAAGGAATCTTGCAAGCACAAGCCGAAAAAATAGCGCCATTAGCAGAAGGAAACTGGCATCTCGCACAAGAACTCACCACCGATACAGAAAGCGATCATTTTGAAGCTTGGCAGACATGGCTCGAATTGCTTTTTCAGAAAGCGACACAGCCTAGTCTCAATACTATGCAATCACTTTTTGCATGGATAGATGCAATAGGGAATAGTGGTAGACAAAATCAAAAGATATTTTTGAAATACATCTTGTTTTTCTTGCGAGAGTGTATTGCGCTTTCGCTAAATGTACCTACAAAGCTATCTACAGATGAGCAAAAACTGGCAAAAAGACTTATCGAAAAAATAAGTGTAGATGAAATGGCAAAAATGTCTGACAATATCAATAACTTGCACTATCAAATCACACGTAATGCACACCCTAAGATAGGACTGATGGCGACAAGTGTAGAATTGAGTAAAACACTACAAAGACGAATCGCTGCTACAGCGTAGTTTTTATTGTAAATTTCCGCCTTTGCTTTTATGCTTAAAGGCTCAAAATATATAAAAGATGAGTTGTAAAACTGGAGGTTGCAGCAGTGAAGGGAGTAGTGGCTGCAACAAAAAAAACACATTCGATTGGTTTGCTGATATTCCTATCGCAAGCAACTACAATTTCAACATAATAGAAGTAAGTTTCAAGCAAGGTGCTCGTAAAGGATTTTATCGCAATGATAAGAAAATAGACCTTTACAAAGGTGATTTGGTGCTTGTAGAAGCGGCACAGGGCTATGATATAGGAGAAGTAAGTCTGAAAGGCGAGCTAGTAAAACTCCAAATGAAAAAGAAAAAAGTAAAAGATACGCCTGAAAATGTCCGAAAAATCATAAAGAAAGCTACAGAACTACACAAAGATGAGTTGAAAGAACTCCGTAGTCGCGAGCGAGACATTATGATAAAAGCAAGAGTAATCTCTAGAGAACTCAAGCTCAATATGAAAGTAGGTGATATTGAATTTCAGGGCGATGGCAAAAAAGCTACTATCTATTATACTTCTGAAGGGAGAATTGATTTTAGAGAATTGGTCAA
>JBMZDS010000213.1:0-2833 GCA_049614465.1 Chitinophagales bacterium | reverse complement strand
AAGCCTAACAAAAATCGAAATAAGCGTAGGAAAAAAGGAAGGAATCAGCAGAACAAAAATGCTGAAGGACAAAAGGCGAATCCACAAAAAAAGAACAATAACGGAGGAGAAAAGAAGTCAGACTCACAAAACAACCAACAACAAGGGCAACAAAAGAGTAATAATAAAAAACGAAAAAACAGAAATTTTCGTAGAAAAAAGAAAGATTAAATAAGATGCAAAATAGTTCTATTCATTTTATTGTTTTGATAGTAGTACTTCTCTCTCTAGGAAGCTGCGATAAGGGACGTACCTACGAAAAAAATGTAGATATTGCAGGTAGCGAGTGGATGTATGAAGACACGGTTACTTTTGAAGTTGCAATAGCAGATACTTTGCCAAAAAATGTATTTGTTAATTTTAGACATGGATTTTACTATGGATGGCGAAATGCATGGCTCAAGCTAAAAACGATACAACCTACAGGTGAATTTGGAGAGCAATCATTGAATGTTCAGCTTTCTCAACCAGATGGACAATGGTATGGCGATTGCTCTGGCGACATTTGTATGATGCGTTATCCTGTAGTGATAGGATATGCTTTTCCTGATACAGGTACATACACATTCCAATTTGTGCAAGATATGCGCCAGAATCCACTACCCGAAGTGATGAGTATAGGCTTGCGAGTAGAAGAATTTGTAGCGATAGAACAAGAATAATATCAAAATGAAACAGTTATATTTTTTCACGATATCTCTCTTCATGCTAGCAGCATGTACCTTCAATGGTGAATTTAGAGAAATAGAAACCGGTAATACTTTCTCCATGTCATTTCCAGACTATATGAAACCTGCGGATGATCTCAAAGAAGATGCAGAACTACAATACAGTAGTCCCTACAGAAATACATATGCAATTGTCGAAAAAGACGAAAAAAATGGTTTGTCATTTTCTCAATATCAAAAAGATGCACTTGACGTTATCAAGGATTTCGAATTATTAAAAAACCCATTGGTTACAGATTCTATTTTTGTAGAAAATGAGCAATACAAAGCTATTCATGTACAGCTATATGGATTGATGGACGATGAAAATATCTATTATTGGCATTCTACTTATGAAACAGCAGATTATTTTTATCAGCTAGCTGTGTGGACACGCAGTATGGATAGAAAACAACGATATGGCGAAGATATTGACAAAATTATCGAGTCATTTACTCCATTGCAGTAGATTCCTTATATTTAAACGATGAAACTCAAGCAAATAACCCTTATTTATTTCGTCATACTTGTACTAGAATTGGTAGGCGATTTCGTTTTTGCCAATTATGATTTGCCTTATATGGTCTGGCTATTTAAGCCATTGCTTATGATAGTCTTGGGCTATTGGTATTACAATGAGCGAAAAGGAGCTTTGTTAAAATTTGATAAATTTATACTAGCAGCCTTATTCTTTTCATGGCTAGGAGATGTTTTTTTAATGCCAAAATTAAGATTAGGCGAATTGCAATTATTATTTGGCCTTGTCCCATTTTTGATCGCTCATCTTCTATATATTTTCGCATTTGCTAAAAAAGGCAAAGGAAAATCTATTTTACTACGAAGACCACATTTGATTATTCCATTTCTATTTTTAGAGTTTGGTTTAGTTTCCATGTTGATGAATGAAGCACATCCTGTTTTCCTAGAATTGAAAATTCCGATTATCATATACGCTACCATCATTATGATAATGGTGCTCACAACCATCAATCGTTTTGAACGTGTATCTCAAGAAAGTTTTCGCTGGGTGACATTAGGGGCACTGTTATTTATGTTTTCGGATACTTGTATCGCGCTGAGTAGATTCACTTCTTTCTTTGAAGGGAAAGCCTATCTTGCCTCATTTGTTATTATGACGCTTTATGGTACTGGACAATATTTGATTGTGAAAGGAGCTTTGTTGCAAAATGAGAATACATGATAGACACTACTAATTTACGTTACAAAGACCATTACTTCGAATCAACGGAAGAGTACTTTCAGTTTATGATAGAGGAGTTGGGTTTTCCTGATATTCTACATTTTTTTGACAGCCAAATGGTGCAGTCTGATGGATTGAAAATAAATGTAGATGTACATACTCATCATAAAGATGCACCTACGATTGTATTTGTGCCTGGCACATCAGTATACGGACTTTGCTATGCAGAGATATTGTACGAGTTAGGCAAAGAAGGCTATAATGTCGTAACACTTGATCCCAGAGGACATGGTAGAAGTGAAGGCGAGAGAGGCGACTATACAATAGATGAATTGATGGCTGATGTAGAGACAGCAATTGGTTTTGCAAAGCGACAGTTTAATGAAAAAGTAACCTTGATGGGAAGTAGTCAAGGAGGAATAGTGAGTTTTTATTTAGCGGCCAGAGGAATAAAAGTTGACAGTATTATTTGTCAAAACTTTGCTGATTTGCAAGCTAGAGAAACAAACCAAATCGCTCGATTCCCATTTTTAGCACAAATAGGAAAACCATTACTCAATGGAGTGGCTACATTACTTCCAAGAGTAAAAATATCAACTCTTTCATATCTTGATTTGAAAAGTATAAAATTGACACATTTTGACAATTTGTTTGATTTTATCGTACATGATCCTTTTGCTATCACAAAGATAAGTCTACGTGCTGCCAAGTCACTGGCTAATGCTCGCATGAAAAAACCTGTAGAAGAAATCAATATCCCAACAATGGTTTTTCAAGGCACTTCGGATATTATTTTCCCATACAGTTATACTGAAAAAATATACGAGAAGCTAAACTGTAAGAAACGTATTCATCTTTATGACGATTGCGACCATGCTATAATGGT
>JBMZDS010000212.1:0-2860 GCA_049614465.1 Chitinophagales bacterium | reverse complement strand
GGAATAGATCAAGAAGAGACTTATCTTATTTTGTATCCAGATGCACCTCTTGAAAAACAACGAGAGATTTTATTTTTGAGAGAAACCAATGAACATATCGCTGTATGGGAAGGTGATAAATTGACGAAAAAAGATGGAACTGACTTCTCAGGGATTAAATCTGTGCTCTGGAATGATCAATTTGACCAAACATTAAAGCATCTTATCGGATTTGCTGAGTATGTATATCTCAACATGAATGAAAATGACAGAATGGAAACTTCTGTTCCGGACAAAGATATTCGATTGGCGAGAGAAATGCGCTACAAATATCCATTGCACAAATACGAACGTAGCGCCCCTATTATGTCTGCGCTTCGATCTATAAAGCATGATATAGAAGTTGCTACAATACAAAAGGCTTGTGATATTACAGAAAAAGGATTTCGCAGAGTATTGGATTTTGTAAAACCAGGCGTAATGGAATATGAAGTTGAAGGAGAAATCATAGCCGAATTTATCCGCAATAGAGCTACTGGGCATGCGTACTCCCCTATCATTGCTTCAGGGTTTGATGCTTGTGTATTGCACTATGTAGAAAATAAAAAAGAATGTAAAGACGGTGATTTGTTGTTGATGGATTTTGGAGCAGAGTATGCCAATTATGCTTCTGATTTGACAAGAACGATACCTGTCAACGGACGTTTTTCTGAAAGACAAAAAGAAGTATATAACGCTTGTCTAAAAGTACACAATGAAGCGAAAAACATGATGTGTGCAGGAGAAACATTAGCTGAATTCAATGCGGAAGTTCGTAAAGTAATGCAAAGCGCACTGATAGACATAAAACTTATCGACAAAAATGCTAGTGATGAAGAAAAAACGAAACTCACACAAAAGCATTTTCCACATGGCACAAGTCACTTTATGGGAATAGATGTACATGACATAGGCAATCGCTATGGAAAAATAGAAGATGGTATGTGTTTCACTATAGAGCCAGGTATTTATATCAGAGAAGAAAACCTAGGAGTTCGTATTGAAAATGACATCATCATAAAAAGTAGCGGAAATATCGATTTGATGAAAAATATTCCTATTACTGTAGAAGAAATTGAAGATTTGATGAATTGATAATTCGAGTTAAAATTTACACATCATAAAGGAATAATGAGCAAATTGAGTATATAATTACTCACTGTCAATTAAAAAATTATCCAGCTTCAGCTACTACTTCTTTTACTTCCGGCAACATACGTTTTAGCATCGCCTCTATACCATCTTTGAGCGTCACACTACTGGATGGACAACCACTACAAGCCCCCTGTAAAAGTAAAGTCACAGTACCTTCATTGAAAGACTGAAAAGAAATATGACCACCATCCATTTCTACAGCAGGTTTCACATATTTGTCAAGCAAAGCAATAATTTTACTATCTATAGTGTCTTCTTCTTTTTTGGCAGCTGCCTTTTCTTTTTGTGCAGCGATAAAATCATCAGTCACAATAGATTTATCGTCCTTTATATATTGTTTCAAGAATTCCTTGATTTCATAAGTCAATTCAAACCATTCTTCTTGCGTTTCTTCTTTCTTAGCAAGTGTGATAAAATTGTTTGAGATAAAAACAGAATCAATAAACTCCATTTCAAATAAAGCTTGTGCTAGAGGGGATACTGTAGCTTCCTCTTTAGACTTACATTCTAATATCATATTAGGCAGCAACATTTGAGTTGTTACAAATTTGAGCATAACAGGATTGGGAGTAGTCTCAGTATATATTTCTACGATTTTTGGTATTGTGCTTTCCATTTTTTATCAATTGAAAAACAAAGGTACGGCTATTATTTTTTTATACAATTACCATTTACTTTTCTATTTGTTATTTATTGTAAAATATTGATACTGATTCCATACATTTGCAAGGAATCCTTTCAGAATTATGAGCGACTTTATCAAACATGAATGTGGCATTGCTTTAGTAAGACTACTCAAGCCTTTACAATACTATATAGATAAATACGGCACGGTCAATTATGCCTTAAATAAGATGTATCTGCTGATGGAAAAGCAGCACAATAGAGGGCAAGATGGCGCTGGATTGGCTTGTTTAAAATTGGACACAAATCCAGGAGAAAAATACATTCATCGCTGGAGGAGCAACAAACTCAATCCGATACAAGATGTAATGAGACGGGCAACCAAAAATTTGGCAGACGTCAAGCCTAAAAAATTGCAAAATGCAAAATGGCTCAAAGAAAACATCAATAGTATAGGAGAGATGTATCTTGGTCACTTACGCTATGGCACACATGGAGGCAATTCGATACAAGCCTGTCATCCTTTCGTTCGTAAAAATAACTGGCGTTCGAGAAATCTAGTTTGTGCTGGAAATTTCAACTTGACAAACAATGATGAACTGATGGAATATCTCATCGAAATAGGACAACACCCTATAGAAAAAAGAGATACGGTAACTGTTATGGAAAAAATAGGACATTTCTTAGATGTAGCCGTCCAAGAATTGTTTGATAAATATAAAATATTAGGCTATTCACGACAAGAAATTTCGGACAAAATAGAAAGTGAACTCGATATTCAACAGATATTGAGTATGTCCGCTAGAGATTTTGATGGAGGATATGCTATGTGTGGTTTAATAGGACATGGAGATGCTTTTGTCTTACGCGATCCCAATGCTATTCGTCCAGTACATTATTATCAAGATGATGAAATCGTAGTCGTAGCATCAGAACGCCCATGTATTCAGACGGCTTTCAATGTTCCTGCGGAGGAAGTAAAAGAAATTCCTGGCGGTTCTGCTTTGATTATCAAGAAAAACGGAGACGTATCTATAAAAGAATGTCTGCCAGAAGGTGAACG
>JBMZDS010000211.1:0-2872 GCA_049614465.1 Chitinophagales bacterium | reverse complement strand
AATCCTATTTAAGTCTAAAACAGATATGATATAGAAATCTGCAGGCCCTGCATAAGTATGTATTTCACTGACGTAAATATTCTGCTTGATATCATTGTCTATTTCTACTCCTTCGGGTATTCCATCCCCATCAGTATCAAATCCATTGGTACGTGTCACAATAGAAGAGTTGCCATCGCCCCAATCTATCCGCAGTGTATCTCTATCTGCGAGCAAACTTTCTTCACTTATCTTGGTATAAGTCACGACAGTTGCCCTATAAGATTGTGGCCCTATATACTCGTACATTATTTCTCCGGCCCTGTTATGTGTAGCAAATACTTGAACTGTTACTATCGCAAAAACAAAAATGAGACTAATTTGAAAGAGTATTTTTTTCATCATAATTATAGTAAAAACGGAAGATAAAGGGTTTTAGTTTATTTGCAAAGAGACATTTATCCTTTTTTCTTGACATTGTAGCATTGCTTTTGCAAAAAATCGACTATTCTATCTCGAAAATCACCTTGTATCAAGATTTCTCCATTTTTGGCAGTACCGCCTACACCACATAGATTCTTTAACGCTTTCCCTAAATCTTTCAAATCTTCTTTTTCGCCTACAAAACCTTCTATAAGTGTTACTTTTTTACCGGCGCGCTGCTTTTTATCCAATAAAACATACAATTTTTGCTCATTAGGTACTAGCGTTTCTTCATCATCACCTTCATACTCGTAGTCATAGTTGTCATCAGTTGAGTACATCACTCCTACTCTATTTTTTCCTTTATTTTTCTTCCCCATTTTCCCTTCTTTGAGAGTGAATTAGTTTTTTCTTAATATCACATTGTAAAATGATTCTCCGTTAGGCAAATTTGATGTTTCTTGCCAAATTTTTTCAAAATTAAGCGTCTCAAAAATCTCATTGTATTTATCAGGCGAGAAATATGACCAATACATCGGTACTCCATGCCAATCTTCTTTTATCATTACTTTTTTGTCTTGATCTCCTAACACTAGATAAACTACGCCTTCTTTTTTTAGTCCTTGATGAATATTTTTCAAAAGTTGAATTTGCTTTTCTCTAGGCACATGAATAATCGCATATACACTCATAATCATATCATATGAATCTGGCTTGATAGAAAATTCAGCCATATCTCCAACAGAAAATGAAGCCTCAGGCATAGAACTTTGAGCAATTTCAATCATCGTATCTGATATATCTACTCCTTCTACATTGAATCCTTTATCGTAAAAATATTGGGTAGCAGGCATTCCACTTCCACAACCTAAATCTAGCAGATTTCCTTTAGATGGAAGATAAGGCGCAAGTTTATCGAAATACTCATAATTCAATTCTTTTTTCGCCAATCTTCGCTCATGATAAGATGAACCCATTTTATCATAGCCTTCCTTTATTATTTTATTTTCGTTCATCATACTGATGCTTTTAAACTAATATCCAAACTTGTATAGGAATGCGTCAATGCTCCTACAGAAATAAAATCTGGGCGACACTCCGCATATGCTCTTATCGTTTTTAGATTAATTCCACCAGACACTTCTGTTTCCACTTCCCCATCTATTATTTTCAAGGCTTCTTGCACTTGTTCTACAGCAAAATTATCGAGCATTACTCGTTCTACTCCACCATGCTTGAGCACTCTCTTCACATCACTTATAGAGCGTGTTTCTATTTCTATAGGTACTCGAAATCCTTTTTCTTCCAAATAAGTATTGGCCGCATCTATCGCCTTTTCTATTCCTCCACAAAAGTCAATATGATTGTCCTTTATCATTATCATATCATACAAACCAAAGCGATGATTGTAGCATCCACCTATCTGCACTGCCCATTTTTCAAAATATCGAAGATTAGGCGTTGTTTTTCTTGTATCCAATACTCTTACGCCTGTCCCTCCTACTTCTTTAGAAAAGCGGTTTGACATAGTAGCAATACCACTCATACGCTGCATAAAATTGAGTACCAATCGCTCCGCCATCAATATAGAGCGTGCTGAACCTTTGATTGTAAAAATCAACTCAGCTACTGCAACTTCATCTCCATCTTTCTTCAAAGGTGAAAACTCCAAATTTGCATCTACCTGTGCAAAAATTTCTTTCGCTAAATCAATCCCAGCTACTACACCTGCTTCTTTTGCGATAGCATAAGCAGAATTTTGAGCATCAATAGGTATCGTAGATAGTGTAGCATGATCGCCAAAGGGAATATTGCCATTAGGATCTTGAAAATCTTCATTTAAAGCCGCCTGTATAAATTCTTCTTTTGTCATAAGTTATACAAATATACTGCATTTGATTTTTGCATTCTAAACGACTTACAAACAAAAATAAATTGTATTTGAATTAAAAAAACACGAGCTTCGCTTATCAGAATTGAAACTGATTTCATTATGTATTACTAAAGACAAAGAATGAACAAAAAAACAGAAAATACTACCAAAAAATTAGTCATAAAAGAATGGGAATCTAGTAAGAAATTCTGGATGGCTGAAAATGAATTTACCGGAATTGTAGTTGGGAAAGAAGCAACCAATTCTGAATATGTAATCACAGATGGAATTATTGCACCTAATAGTTTCATCCCTAATCACTATCATAAATGGGAAGACCAAACTTTCCATATCATAAAAGGAGAACTTGAAATTGTTGTCGGAAATGAAAAGATGACAGTTAATTCTGGTGATACGATTCATTGTCCGAGAGGAATTGCTCACTACATGAAGAATATCGGAAATGAAAATGCAAAAGTGATTAGTTACATCTTTCCAGGAGATTGGGTAGAAGATTTTTTCACTGAAACAAGTAGACAAATAAAAACTGGAAAAACGGATTTCAGGTTAATTGAAGAACAATTTGGGGTAGTTTAC
>JBMZDS010000210.1:0-2873 GCA_049614465.1 Chitinophagales bacterium | reverse complement strand
ACCCTACACTTTGCACTTGTCCAAATGAAGAAATCGTTACGATTATCGCTAGTAATGTTAAATATAAGTTTTTCATATCCTTAGTCATGCTTATTATGCCCAAAATTAAGCTATTTTACTTACTTTGTGTTTCTCATTTTTATGAACGCTTTAAAATTCTATATCATTGTATCACTACTAGGGATTTTTCAAATCTCTATCGCTCAAAATCATAGCGAAATGATCTACGGCACTATTACAGATGCTGAAAGTGGAGAAACTTTGTACGGAGCATCTATTCTTATCATTGGGAGCGATCCATTGATAGGTTCTTCTACAGATTTTGATGGAAAATACAAACTCGAAAAGGTGCCAGTAGGCAGGCATGATATCAAAGTCGATTATCTGGGTTATGAAACTGCTTTTTTCTCACAAGTAATGCTGACATCTGGTAAATCTGTCAATCTTGATGTGAAAATGACACAGGCTTTTGAAAATCTAAAAGAAATAGAAATCGTAGCTGAAAAAGGAGGAAAAAGCATCTCTGAAGTAAATAATGAAATGGCAACCGTAAGTGCTCGCACATTTTCACTGGAGCAAAGTTCAAGATATGCAGGTTCGCTCTCCGATCCGTCTCGTTTAGTATTGTCTTTTCCTGGTGTACGAAATCAAGGTGATGTGCAAAATGGAATTTCTGTAAGAGGAAATGCACCAACAGGATTACTATGGGCGATAGAAGGTTACGAAGTCGCCAACCCAAATCATTATGCACGTGACAATTCGCAAGGAGCTGTCAATATGATTTCATCCAACATGCTCAAAAATGCCGATTTTTATACGGGTGCATTTCCTGCGCAATATGGCAATGCTACTAGTGGTGTCTTTGATCTTTATCTACGAAAAGGAAATAGCGAAAAACATGAATTTGGTCTTTCTGCTGGATTTTTAGGATTAGAGGCGAGTGTAGAAGGTCCTTTTTCTAAGAAAAAATCTTCTTCTTTTCTAATTGCTTATCGTTACTCCACCTTAGCTCTTTTTAATGCGGTGGGATATAGTTTGACGGGAGATGACAATCCTAGATTTCAAGACATCAATTACAAATTCCATTTCCCCACTAAAAAAGCAGGCACATTTCAAATCTTTGGATTGTTTGGAGCAAGTAAAATAACTCCGACATCATCAGACGAGTATTTTGATTATGTGGATGAATACAATCTTAATGTAACAGGACTGAAACATACTATTCGCATTAGTGAAAATAGCTTATTGAAATCAGCGATCATCACTTCTTCGTCTTTTGCCAACTTTGAAGAACACATAAGAACTGATAAGTATAATCAAAATACAGACAAATATAAAGGCTATAGAAAATATGAACAGTTTTTGCCTATAAAAGAAACACGTTTACAGTTTGATACTCGTGTTTCATCTAAGTTTTCGGCACAACATAGTATGCAAATAGGATTCAATGTTACCGCTCCTTTTTATTCTCTTAAAAATAAATCTCAAGTACAATTTCATAAATACGACAAGCATGATTCGATTCATATAGCACAGGAAATCGGTCAATATGAAGTAGAAAGCAAAGCAAAAACTATTATTCTACACGCTTTCATGCAACATAAATATCGAGTGACTGAAAATTTAAGTTTTACAGGTGGTGTACATTTTCAATTTTATCAGTATACTAAAGCGCTTTCTGCTGAGCCAAGAATAGGGATGGAATATAATTATGGTAGAGGGCATGCATTGACTTTTGGAGCAGGGCTTCACAGTCGACTAGAATCTTTAGGGTATTATGCTGTGGAAAATACTAGATATATCTATGACAATGTTTTTCCCTACACTACTCCTCCTGTAGAAGAACAATATCAACCCAACAAACGACTTGAACCTACAAGAGCAATACATTTAGTCCTTGGTCAAAAATATCAACTTGCTCCAAAGCTAAATTTGAGTATTGAAGCGTATTACCAGCACTTATATAGTGTTCCTGTAGATACTTTTAGCACCAGCTATCATAGTGCTATCAATTATGAATATCTATATTACAGCTCAGCAAATTTCAATGAAGGAAAGGGACGAAATATAGGAGTGGATATTAGTTTAGAAAAAGTATTGACACGCAATTATTACTTCCTAGTCAATGGGTCTATTTATAGTTCAAAATATATGGCCTATGACCAAAAATGGCGACATACACGATTTGATGGCAACTTTATTTTTAGTCTAACAGCCGGGAAGAATTTTGTAGTTGGTAAAAATAAAAACAATCGTATTTCTCTCAATATGAAATTGCTCTGGTCTGGCAATAATCGAGATGAGAACTATTATGATGATGAGGTAAAAATAGATGAATGGGGACTTCCTTATTTAGAACATCTTCCTTTTGAAAAACGCTTCAAAAATTATTTCAGACTAGATACTAGAGTAGCTTATATTCGTAATAAACCAAAATATGCTTGGACATTATCTTTAGACATTCAAAATGCGACTAATCGCATCAATGAATCGGCATTACAAAATATTAACTCACAAGGGCTTTTGCCTTTTTTGACATACAAAGTTGATTTTTGACAATAAAATCATTGTGTTTTATTTTGACAATAAAATCATTGTTCTTATGTTTGACAATAAAATCATTGTGTTATGAACAAATGGAAAAGTCCAAGAACAATTATAGGTTCGGTAGCTGAAGGCTCTAACTATTATATAAGAAAAGCTACTGAAGAAAAGCTGTGGCTTGAAATCAAAAAAGGAAATCATATCCGCCTAAGCGCGCCAAGACGTGTAGGTAAGTCATCCGTAATGAAGCATATTGCAACAAATCCAGAAGGAGGATTTATTTGCAAGTATGAAAACATAGAATCAGATAGTACTAGTCAAGAATTTTA
>JBMZDS010000209.1:0-2893 GCA_049614465.1 Chitinophagales bacterium | reverse complement strand
GGCAGCTGCGATATTATCATGATTTTTTACAGTATGGCTAATATCAATAAGTTGTATACCAATACATTGTGATAGCAACTGTCCTTTGAGTGCGCCTACAAAGTGGTCAGACAATCCATAATCTGTTGTGAGAGTGACTAATGCCATAAATCTTCACAAAAATAAAGGAAATTTATGGCAATTATCATACATTAGCTTTGAAAACAAAAAACAATCATTTGAACGAGATAAACATCAATCTAGAGCATATCAATCCTGTTGATTTTTTGGGAAGTAATAATGCAAAGTTTAACACCTTAAAAAAAGCATTTCCAAGACTAAAAATAGTCAGTAGAGGAACACTTATCAAAGCCGCAGGAGCAAAAGAAGAACTCACTACATTCAAGAATAAAGTAGAAATACTCCTTTCTTATCTGGAGAAGTATGGTAAACTTACGCAACAAAAGATGCAAGACATACTAGAAGATGTGACGGATATCGCTCGTGTATTGCCCAAAGATGATGATGCTGTCATTGTGTATGGCAATCATGGAAATATCATAAGAGCAAAAACACCTAATCAGAAAAAACTAGTAGAAGTATCAGAGAAAAATGATATCGTTTTTGCGATTGGCCCTGCGGGTACAGGAAAAACATATACAGCTGTTGCATTAGCAGTGAGAGCCTTGAAAGAAAAAAGAGTAAAACGTATCATTTTGACTCGCCCTGCTGTAGAAGCTGGAGAAAATCTAGGTTTTTTACCCGGTGATTTGAAAGAAAAAATAGATCCCTATTTACAACCACTATATGATGGACTTTTTGATATGATTCCATCTGAAAAATTGGCTTACTATTTTGAAAATCGTATTATTGAAGTTGCACCATTAGCTTTTATGAGAGGACGTACACTTGACAAAGCTTTTATCATCCTTGATGAAGCACAGAATGCGACAGTCTCACAACTCAAAATGTTTTTGACAAGAATAGGACCGAGTGCTAAATGCATTATCACAGGAGATATGACACAGATAGATTTACCAAAAAATCAAAAATCAGGACTATCTGTATCTGTCAATTTACTTAAAAATATCAACGGAATCGGAAGTGTAGAACTTACGACAAAAGATGTACTACGACATAAATTAGTCAGTAAGATTATTCAATCATTCGAAAAATATGCGGAATAAAACTGTGGACAAATGCTGCTACATTATCGTTAAAACATCATTTTCATAAAATATATTTGCAAAAATCATCGTCTCATGAGCCAAGCTATCGCAAATACCGATTTTCAATTTCCTAATCAAAGTCATGTTTATCATGGAAAAGTTCGTGATGTTTATACGATAAAAGACAAGTTAGCTATTGTCGCTACGGATAGAATATCTGCATTTGATCACATACTTCCTGCACCTATTCCTTACAAAGGACAAGTACTCAACCAAATAGCGGCTCATTTCCTTGAAGCGACTAAAGATATTGTACCAAATTGGGTAGAGAGTATTCCACATCCCAATGTCACTATTGGTAAAAATTGTAAACCTATTCGTCTTGAAATGGTTATCAGAGGTTATCTCGCAGGACATGCTTGGAGAACCTACAAATCAGGATTGCGAACCTTATGTGGCGTAGATTTGCCTGAAGGACTCACCGAAAATGACAAACTCCCCTCTCCTATTATCACTCCTGCAACAAAAGCAGAAGAAGGACACGATGAGGATATTTCAAAAGAAGAAATATTAAAGCAAAACATAGTATCAGAAGAGACTTGGAATCTGCTCGAAAAATATACAAAAGACTTATTTGAAAGAGGAACTGCAATGGCTCTCGAAAGAGGATTGATTTTAGTCGATACAAAATATGAATTTGGGATTTGCGATGGAGAAATTATCTTAATAGACGAAATACACACGCCTGATTCTTCTCGTTATTTTTATACAGATACTTATGCAGAAAATCAAATCAATGGACTGCCTCAAAAACATCTTTCCAAAGAATTTGTAAGAGAATGGTTGATGGAAAATGGATTTCAAGGACTAGAAGGACAAGAAATGCCTGCAATGAATAATGAAGTCACAGACATGATTTCTGCTCGCTATATAGAATTGTACGAAACCGTAACAGGCGAAACTTTTCAGCCTCATTCTACGGATGATATTGCAGAAAAAGTAATTGCTGTATTATAATACCATTTACTCTATTTAATCAACAGGCGGATAATCATAACCTTTAGGATATGCTTCTTTCAAAATAGGCAACATTTGATTTTTTACAAGTGTTTTCAACTCATCTATTTCTTTATTTTCGGGCGAAATAATTGTATTCCAATAGACATCTATCGTCCCTGGTCGAATACTTAGCAATCTTCTTGGCATTATATCCGCAGCGCCCACTATTGTACATACAGCAAGAGGAATATCCAATTGTGTACTCAAACTAAAAGCGCCATCTTTAAATGTTTTCAATAAATCAGGCGTTGTATTGCAAGTTCCTTCAGGAAAAATAGCCATACTCACACCATCTTCTAAGTATTTGTGCATAGTACCCATACTCCATTTACGACTCGTTTTTTCTTCTCGTTTTACAGGTACGTATAGTTTTCTGAGTAAATAACCCAAAACTGGATAGTTTAGAATCTCTGCCTTACCTATATACTTCCGATAATTGTCATTACTTGCTCCAGAGACCAATGCATCTATATACGACATATGATTGCCTACAAAAATATATTGCGTATTGACATCTATTATCTCCTTATTGTAAATATTTACTTTTATCCGAAAAAACCAAAGCACAAGACGACTAGCATATAAAGGTAAAAAATGTGCAGCTCGATATACTTTCTTATTGGGAATATTGACAGCAATAAAAAGTATCGGAAAGAAGATAGACAAAATAATAATAAAAATAACAG
>JBMZDS010000208.1:0-2903 GCA_049614465.1 Chitinophagales bacterium | reverse complement strand
GGAAAAAATGAGTGCAAGGTTTTTCAGTAGAGATTACCTTTTGAGTTTTGAATAATTCTATTGGTAAAAAAGGTATTTTTTCTATACTATCTATAGTTGTAATATCGATTTTGAGGTGTTCTAGATATTGTGCGTACACGAGATTGTTTTTCGCTTGAAAATGAAAAACCTCTAATGCTTTTTCAGAAAAAATGTCGCAGTTTATGTCAGAAAGTGAAATCAAAGTAATAATTTCGAAAATATTCAGTTAATATTGTACTGCAAATCTATGAAGAAAACAGCGTTATTTATATCATTCGTATTGGTTTTACTTATCAGTTTACAATCTTGTGTCAAAGATCCTGGTTTTCCTATTGAACCAAGTATAGAATATAAGTCTCTCGATAAAACACAAGTTATAGATGGTGAATCTGTAAAAGTTTTTCTTGAATTTAAAGATGGCGATGGAGATTTGGGTAAAAATCCAAATGTAAGTGGCCCTACTACGTGTGTTACAGATACGGTTATCATGGGTACGGATACTACTTATGTTGATGTGAATTATTGTGATTCATTAGATTTTCAAAGTAGATGTTTTAATGATCCTGTTATGGGGGTTTATATTAGAGATATGCGAGATGGTTGCTATACTTTTCCTTATTCTTTACCAGACTTGGAGCCTGATGGAGAAGTGAAAGATATAGAAGGAGAGATAGAATTACGTATTGTACAAGTGCGTTGTAAAACGACCAGTCCTACAGATACTGTTTTTTACGAAATTTTAGTAAAAGACCAAGCTCAACACTTTAGCAATCCTGTATATACTGACATGATTATCATTACCTGTGATTAAAATCCTTTCTTTAGAAAAAATCTAAATTATTTTCTTGTGGAAAAGTATTTGAATAATCTCCTTTTCCTTTTCTTTTTTATTTACCTTTGCACAGATTTTTAAAATCATTTAACATTTAAAGCACTTATTCATAAACGTATGAGTCTATTAAAAAAACTACAAACCAAGACAATAGTCCTTTCTACATTATTTGTATTGGTAGCTGCCCCATCTTTCGCACAAGGAAGTGGTACGTTTGGCACAAATTCATTAGTACTTTTATTATTTTTTGCAGTAATGATACTGGGCGTCTTGATGGCAGCAGTACTCGGAGATAGAATAATCAAGCTATCTGCAGAGCGCAATCTCGACAAAGATGCTGCTAAAAAAATAGGAGTAATTCCTTCGAGAAGTGAAATCTTTCCCGATGAAGATCACAAAGTAGCTGGAAAGCAAAGCAAAGTGATAAAACTCAAAAAAGGATTTGACATCAAACTCGATGGAAAAGCTAAAAAAGCGATAAAGGAAGTTCATACGACTACCTATGCTTTGAAGCCAACAGATCATAAAGGATTACAGCCAATCCCTAAGATGCAAGTCAAAGTGGGAGCGAATGTACAAGCAGGAGACAAAATTTTCTTTGACAAAGGATTTGAAAAAGTATTTTTTACAGCACCAGTAAGTGGTGAAGTAGCAGAGATACGTAGAGGACCTAAAAGAAGATTGGAAGAAATCGTTATTCTTGCGGATAAAGAGACAAAATTTAAAGCTTTCAAAAAAGCAGATGTCAATACGTTATCTAAAGAAGATATTTTAGCACAATTGCTAGAAAGTGGAGCATTTGCTTCATTTGTAGAGCGTCCTTACGGTGTTATTGCCAATCCAGATATTACACCAAAAGCAATTCATATTTCTACATTTGATTCTGGACCATTAGGCGTTGATTACAATTTCATTTTCAATCAAATGAGTGTAGCAGATTTTCAAGCAGGAATAGATGCATTGAATAAATTGACAAAAACAGTTCACCTTAACTTAAGTGCTAAAAAAGCACCAAACGCTCACATCATGAATACTACAGGTGTGCAGATGAATTGGTTTGAAGGAGCACATCCAGCAGGTTTGACAGGAATACAAATACATCACGTAGATGCTGTCAATAAGGGAGAAACGGTATGGACTATCAAGCCAGAAGACGTTGCAACTATCGGTCGTCTTTTCAATGAAGGAAAATATGATCCTATCAAATATGTAGCTGTAGCAGGTACGCCTGTCAAAAACCCATCTTATGTAAAAACAAGATTGGGAGCTTCTATCGAAAATCTTTTAGATGGAAATGTAGAAGGAGATAACTTGCGTATCATATCGGGAAATGCACTGACAGGTACAAAGGTAGAAAGCAATGGATATGTTGGAGCGAAGGACAATTTGCTATCTGTGATAAAAGAAGGAAACTTCCATGAGATGTTCGGATGGATATTGCCACAATACGCACGTCCTAGTATTTCACCTACGATACCATGGTCTATGACACCATCTGTAAAGTTTGATGCCAATACCAATACACACGGTGAGCATAGAGCATTTGTTGTGACAGGTCAGTATGAAAAAGTATTGCCAATGGATATGTATCCTCAACAATTGATTAAGTCTATTATGTACCAAGATTTCGATCAAATGGAAGGGTTAGGTATTTATGAAGTTATCGAAGAAGACATAGCACTTTGTGAGTTTGTATGTACATCAAAGCAAGAATTGCAGTCAATATTGAGAGAAGGACTAGATTACGTACGTTCTCAGAGCTAAAATTTTAATAAAAAGAATCAATCAATTTCTAATTAAGAAATCAATTATATGAAGTTTATCAGAGATTTCATGGACAAAATAGAACCGGACAAGAAAACGAGTCCGTTTCTGCATACCTTATGGGATGGTGCAGATACTTTTCTATACGCTCCAGCCACAGTAACCCAAAAAGGGACGCATATCAAAGACTCTATGGATTTGAAGCGTACAATGATACATGTAGTGATAGCGATGCAGATTGCTTTTATTGCAGGTATGGTCAATATCGGACATCAGCACTATACAG
>JBMZDS010000207.1:0-2942 GCA_049614465.1 Chitinophagales bacterium | reverse complement strand
GATTAGTCAGTCCTCTCAATTTGCTAGTATCTATCCCTTTTTCATTTTCTGTGCCAGTGATGATTGGCAATTCTATTGACTGGTCTCCTAATGTTAGTTTAGCGATTTCAGACATAATTATTTATTGGTTTTATTAAGATAAAAAGTAACTTTTCTAAAAGTTGCCCAAAGGTAAGAAAATAAAAGCGATTTTTTAAGCGAAATTTTTAACCCAATTATGTAGTAGAACTTCGTTATGAGGGTTCAAAGTACGATGAAATAAGGCTTTTTAGAATTTTATCATAGCCACCGTTATGGTGAAATTCTAAAAAGTAGTGAAACGCCTTATTTCGAAGTAATTTGAAGACGGAATACTTGCCTGCTGCAAGCAGGGATTTTCTATTGCATAATGCGGGTTTAATAGTACACATAATCCAAGCTCATATAATTTTTTTATTGGTCTCAAAAGTAGTTTATACTGAAGTTATCTAAACTTGGCGTAGTAAAATGGCACTAGAAGCGAGTAAGTGCAATGCTTTTCAATGAACACTTTTTGTTTCAAAGTGTCAAATCTGCATTTGCATTCAAGAATAGTCCGTTTGTAGCTATAGGACTTACTTCAATAAAATCTTCTTCTTTAGGTAAGATATATTCAATATCCAACATATTATTCGCCTCTTTTGGTCGGTTTATGCGTCCCGTCTAGCTGAATACTTGACATATCTAGTAGTTTTTTATGCCGTTTTACACGCTTTGCCATACATATTCCCAACATCTATCTTTACTCCATTTTTGAAAATGATGATACACACTTTGCCAGCTATTTCTACACCTAAAAAGCTGCCCCAAAAATTATGGGACTTCCAAATTATGATGTTGTATTTACATTTAATAAATAGATTGTCAGATGTTTAGTGTCTTTTAATTTAAAAAACAACTGTTCTATTTATGTGAAAAACGCATAATTATTGCGGTATATATGTTATATATTTGTTATCAAACTAACTTTTATGAAAAATTATATCTTTCCCTTCATTTTAGTGGCACTTTTTTCGATGATGTCACATTTTTTAAATGCTCAAGTTATTACAGGTGATACAAGTGTTTGTATAGAGAGTTATCGTATTTATACTTTCCCTACACAGTCTGGCAATACTTATCAGTGGAATGTCTCTGGAGGAAGTATTGTTGATATTAGCACAGATAAAGATAGTATAGAAATTATATGGACTACTAATGTAGAAGGAACTGTTTCTCTAATAGAGAGTGATGATGTTTCTATTAATTCGTATAGTCTTGTTGTAGATTTACATGGTTTACCTTTACCTTTTGTAGAGTTAAGTTTTAGCTCTGGATGTCAGAAGGGAGAGCGTGTTTATTCTAGAGTAAAAACAAGAGTTGCAGTTGTTAGTTCACATGATTGCTTTAAGATATGTGAATTGATGCCAATTACCTATTATGCAAATGGAGATAACGGGAGTGGTTTTGAATGGCAAATAGCTGGTGACTATACCACAATAGAATGGACAGAAGATAGTGTGACAGTCATTTGGAATAGTGTAGGAGAAGGGACTGTAGCATTGACAGAGACTACAACTGATGGTTGTGAAAATACAGTGTCTTATTGTATGGAAATCATACCTGTACCTGATGCATCTTTTGATATTTTACATCCAAGTGCAGCTAGTCAAACATTGTATACCTGCAAAGGACAAGAAGTTCAGTTTCAAAATACATCTACGGTTGAAGATATGACTTATACCTTGGCTTGGTTTGTAGAAGATGTATGGGCTGGAGAAGGAGAGATTTTGTCATATGAATTTGAAGATGCTGGTACTTATGAAATTATGTTGATAATCAATAATGCCTGTAATTGTAAGGATACAGCATATGCCTCTATAGAGGTCGATTTATCTCCAGCGGCAAGTTTTGAATGTATAGGTGTGGTATGCGAAGGAGATGAAGTTACGTATACTACTGATGCCATTTGTAACCCATACAATTATACAGTAGATGGATCTACTAATTATTCGAGCAATGGCAATGAAATTACAGTAACTTGGAATGATGTTCCTGAGACAGGATATGGACAGATTATTTTAGATGGTAGTACTTGCCCTAATATATGTGATCAACCAAGTATAATCAATGTGCCCGTGATTCAACAAAATGCTACTATTATGGGACCAAATCCTGTTTGCTCAGGAGGCACTCAAGTTATTAATTATAGCGTGCCATTATGGGCGGGTACAGCATATACATGGGAGATTGTGTCGCAATCTGGAGCTGCATATTTACAAAATTATAATACAAATCAAGTAGGATTATTTATAAATCAAAGTACAAGTAATGTTGTACTTGCTGTTTCATACTACAATGAATTATTACAGTGTGGAGGTGCAGATACAATATCAATTTTAATCAAAGAGCCTTTAGAAATGATTTCTCCTAATGTTATCTGTTTAGGTGAAGAAGCTATCTTTTCTGCAGAACCTAGCGGAGCATCATCGTCATACAATTGGTATATCAATGGCGTTATCCAACAGAGTTCTTTATCGGCTAATTTTGCCCATACTTTTCTTGCCGAAGGACAATACCAAGTATCAGTAAGTAATGCTGATTTTTGTGAGTCTATAGCTAGACAAATTATTGTGACAGAAGTGCCGCCACCACCATTGGCAATTGAAGGTGAGGATGCTGTATGTCTAGGTTTTTTTTACAACTATGTAGCTACTACGACAAGTGACGACTATTATATAGAGTGGGAAATCACTGATGGTATAACAACTATTACAGATGAAGGCAACTCTATCGTACATAGGTGGGGAGATACGCCTCCATATATTGTAAGTTGTAGACAAATACATACTACCAATCCAGGCTGTGCATCTACACCTATATCTATCAATGTATATCCTGTAGATGCTCCAGCAGTAAATATAGAGGGAGATGATGTTGTCTGT
>JBMZDS010000206.1:2711-2958 GCA_049614465.1 Chitinophagales bacterium | reverse complement strand
GTACAAATACGTTTTTAGTTTTATGAAAAAACACTTCATATCCTTTACATTCTTATTAATATCAATTACTTGTTTTTGTCAAAATACTCGATGTAAAGATGGGCTGATGATTATTGACCAAAACAATGACTATTATCATTTATCTATTGTAGGAGAACTTTTAGGTTCAAGTAATCTCAATCAATTATTTTCAATAAATAATATTAATGATAAAGTAAATGTTGAAATTATAAGCGCAGATACATTA
>JBMZDS010000206.1:0-2701 GCA_049614465.1 Chitinophagales bacterium | reverse complement strand
AAAATAATACAAGTGCAACCGTAAGCTATAAATTGATAGAAACTAAAACAACTTTATCACTTTGTGCCGAAGAATACATGGAAAAATTAGATTTATTTTTCAAAGATAACCTTAGTGAAATTACATTCAATTCTACGAAAGAAATTCCTATTTTGACTTTCACAAGAATTCAATAATCGTTTTTAACGTCTTTTAAAATCAATACACACATTTCTTTTCTTAACTTTAAGGTTTAGGACAAAAAACCTTTTAATCTTATGTTCCAAATCGGAATTGGCAAATCAGACATTACCACTTTTCAAGAAGGCGCAGGTATGCTCGGCTATGGTATTTACTACAATATCATGAAAGAAATAGAAACTCGGCTATATGCGCGTACTTTTATCTTCAAAAATGGAGATACTAAACTTGCTTATGTCAATTGTGAACTAGGATTTATCACTCCTTCGCTCAAAAGAGGCGTACTAAAAAAACTACAACGAAAACACGCTGAACTAGGCTACACAGATGAAAATCTATTGATGGCAGCTCAGCATACACACAGTGGACCTAGTGGATTTTCGCATCATGGACTATACAACACGAGTACACCAGGTTTTTCTATTAAAATATACTCCAATCTGGTCGAAAAGATCACTGAAAGCATCGTTCTTGCAGAGAAAAACTTTCAAAATGCTGACATTTATCTAGGCAAAGGCGAGTTTGAACCTGAAAAAGAAGTTGGATTTCAACGCTCCATCAAAGCCTATCTCCAAAATCCTGAAGCAAAAAAAATCACTAAAGAAGAATTGCATTTAGGTATCAATCGAGAGATGAAGCTTTTAAAAATCAAAGCAAAAACAGGAGACGATATTGCTTCGATAAATTGGTTTGGGACACATACCACTAATATGCCCAACACCAATCATAAAGTATCGAGTGACAACAAAGGATATGCTGCAACTTACTTTGAAGAGGAAAAAGGAAATGATTTTGTAGCCATTTTTGCGCAAGGAATATGCGGAGATGTCACACCCAGATTTACGTACAATAAAAAATATACTAAGCAAAGAGGAAACTGGGATGGCAAATATGAAGATGCAATCAAAAGTGCTCAGTACAATGGCAATTTGCAGTATGAAAAAGCGACAGAAATACATCATAACGCAGACCAAGAAATTTCAACAATAAATCAACTCGATTCTGCTATACGATATAGTGATTTTGGCAATATACAAGTCAATCCAAAATATACTGGAGGCAAGGAAAACATAAGAACATCTCCATCATGTATGGGCGTAGCATTTTTGGAAGGTACTTACTATGATGGACCAGGTATGTTAGAGCCTTTAGCTAGTTTGGCAAAAGGGATGAGCCTTTTCATCAAAGGATTTGAATATGCAAAATCCTTGTTTATGCCAAAAGAATGGGGACTCGCAATGCGTCAAAAATATGCTGCACAAGGCAAAAAACGCATCGCAATGGAAACGGGTGCACGTAAAATATACGGCACACACAATATCAATGGACTGATTATCCCTGGATTTACGGATGAAGTGATTTACAACTTGAAAAAATTTCATCGCAGAGGCGCATGGGACAAGAATCCATGGACGCCACAGATACTTCCATTACAAATCGTACAAATAGGCAGTATAGTTTTAGCGGCTTTCCCTTTCGAAATCACAACCATAGCGGGTGAACGACTTCAAAAAAGTATTGAAGAGATATTATTGGACAAAAATGGTATTGAAGAAGTTATTCTTTCTCCTTATTCTAATGCTTACAATGGATATATCACTACTTATGAAGAATATCAAGTCCAAGAATATGAAGGCGGGCATACAGTATTTGGGGAATGGACATTGGCTGCATTGCAGACTGAATTTGAAAAACTCTGTATAGAAATGCTCAAGCCAAAAAATGAGCGAAATGTCAATCATGATGCATTACCACCTACATTTACAGAAGAGGATTTGAAGCGATTTGAATATTACAAAGGAAAATATTATCTACGTACTATTCGAAAGAAGAATAGAAAAGCGAAGCGAGAAAAAGTCTAGCAATGTCATTTATCCAAGAAATAAAAGCATTAGCCTCTCCTACGATTGTTGCCATATCTGGATATGGTGGATCAGGAAAATCTACTTTAGCAAAGCATCTCGCTAAAGAACTAAATACAAATATTGTTTGCATAGATTCATTTGCAAAAGATAGTCAACTCAAATCCTATAATTATTGGAATGTAATGGACTTTCAACGAATGGAAAGAGAAGTAATATTACCATTTTTAGCGAAAAAAGAGACGATTACATATGGCGATTTCAATTGGGAAAACAATCAAATAGATAAGCATGTTACAATTAACAATACACAGTTGCTTATCATTGAAGGAGTAGGTTTATTTCGACCAGAACTGATCGATTATTTTTCCTACAAAATATGGGTAGACACTTCACTAGAAAAATCTATAGCACAAGGAAAAAAAAGAGATAAAGAACAGTACAACAAATCACTCGATGAATATTGGGATGGAGTTTGGCGAAAAAATGATATTGAATGTTTTGAAAAATATCAGCCTTTAGCAATTGCAGATTGTATCTACTAAAATAGTATCCTTAGTCATAAATACGTCATTCTAGAAATACGGTTCTATGTCATTTTTAGTGGAAAATCAAAAAAGTATAAATAGTGAGTATTGATTTTTTTGTCAATTAATAAA
>JBMZDS010000205.1:0-2968 GCA_049614465.1 Chitinophagales bacterium | reverse complement strand
TAAATTTTTATTCTCATCATTAACTATTCTTTTAACAATAACAGCTGATAGCCCTAAATTAGAAAATATAGAGAATATTACGACTAGACTACCTGCGTAACTAAAGAAGCCATACTCTTCCTCTGTCATATAGCGAGCGACCATCACTCCTACAACGAAGGTAAGTATCATTTGAATAGCTCTTTCTGTTAAAAGCCAAAGCGTATTGGACGTATATTTTTTAAGCCCTTTAGAAAGTTGCATCTATAGCACTTCCTCCAATTTTTCTTCCAACGCAGCTCCTCTCAAATCTTTAGCGATAATAATACCATCTCTATCGATTAAAAACGTCTTCGGAATACCTAAACTAGCATCATAAGGAATGCCTGCTTCATTGCCCCATCCTTTCAAGTCACTTACGTGATTGCTCCAGACCAATCCATCTGCTTCTATAGCGCCTAGCCAAGCATTTCTGTCTTCATCTAGCGATACACTAAACACCTCAAATCCTTTATCCTTATATTTTTCGTAAGCAGCTACTACATTTGGGTTTTCCCATCGGCATGGCTTACACCAGCTTGCCCAGAAATCTAACAATACAACTTTACCCCTCAAATCAGACAATTTCAAATCGATTCCTTGTGGATTTTTTTGAATGATTTCTATCGCTTCTTGTCCTATAAATTTAGCATCAGCTGCTGCTTGTTGTGCCATCTGAGTTTCTATAGTACTTACATTCTCTTTATATTCTGCTATATAAACCGAATTAGGAATCTCTGTCTCAAATGCCGTCAACTTTTCCTTTACATAATCAAAATCAGTCTGCATATCTACTGTCGTCAAAAGATAAATCCCTACATATGGATTGTCTTGTTCATCTATATATTTCTTGACATTATTAATTGCATTTGTAGAAGCTACTTGCAATTCTGTTTGCAATGCCATCATAGCTTCATTACTAGCACCATTGTACTGCATCATCATCAGTTCTTGGTTAAGTCCTGCTATTGCTTCCTGCTCTTTTATCATAAAATCTTGTGCATCTTGAAATGCTTGTGCCTTTTCATTACCTATGATTTCGATTGTCTTCAACTCTTCATCATTAGCATCTAGATTAACAGTCATTGGAGCATTTTCTAGATAAATCATCCAGAATTTTTCGCCTGCTGTTATTCGATAAAATCCAGGCTCAGATACCATACCTTCAAATGTATACAAACCTGTAGCATCTGTGCTAGTAGAATCTATCGCAATCACTTCTTTGAATGTCAAAAACTCTAACACCAACTTTTGTGATGGCATTCCTGTGATTGTCCCATCTAAAACATAAGTTGCAGGCTTTTCTTCACATGAAGTCATTAGAAAAAACACTGTTAAAAGTGCAATAAATATATTTCTCATTTTCTTTATTTTATTTCTTTTTAAAAAAATTATCCGTTCAGCTTTTTCGCCAAAATCTGATTCGCCACTTTAGGATCTGCTTTTCCCTGTGATTTTTTCATCACTTGCCCCATAAACATTCCTTGTAGTCCTTTCTTTCCACTTCTATATTCTTCTACTTTATCAGGAAACATAGCCAATACTTCATCAATAATACGCTCGATATCGCCTGCATCTGAATTTTGAACAATATTTAACTTTTCGGCTAATTGTTCTATATTTTCACTTGGATTTTCAAGCAGTGCTGGGAATAGTTTTTGTGAAGCACTAGAAAAATTAAATTTCCCTTCCTCTATCAAAGCAATAATACGTGAAATCTTCTCTGTAGAAATCGGGAAATCGTCAATCTCTACTGCATTTTCATTCAAATATGATTTTACTGGTCCTAATAACCAGTTAGCTGCTGCTTTATAATTGCTTGTCTTTTGTATCAAATCATTGTAAAAGTCAGATACTGATTTATCATCAGAAATCACTTTTGCATCATAATCTGACAGTTTCAAGTTTTGCGTGTATTCAGTATAAAGTTCCTTCGCCAGTTTTGGCATTTCGCTTCTAATAGCTTCAATTTGCTCATCTTTGACAATAACTACTGGCAAATCTGGCTCTGGAAAATAACGATAATCATGTGCATTTTCTTTACTACGCATCAGTGCAGTTGTTCCATCTAAGGCATTGAAGCTACGTGTTTGTTGCTCAACAACTCCCCCACTTTCTATCAAATCTATTTGTCTTGTAAACTCGTGCGATATTGCTCTTCCTACATTACGAATAGAGTTCATATTCTTTATTTCACAACGCTCACCAAATTCCTTTGCGCCTTTTTTCATCACCGAAATATTGGCATCACAACGCATCGATCCTTCTTCCATATTGCCATCACAAACCCCTAGATAACGCACCAATTTTCTCATTTCTCCAAGATAAACCATCGCTTCTTCAGCACTTCTGATGTCTGGTTCAGATACTATCTCTATCAATGGAACTCCCGCACGATTCAAATCAACCAACGTATTGTAAGGATCTAAGTCGTGTGTACTTTTCCCTGCATCTTCTTCTAAATGAATTCTAGTAATACCTATAGTAACTTCTTTTTCATCGACTTCTATTGCCATTCTCCCATCAGTACAAATAGGCGTCTTATCTTGCGTGATTTGGTAGCCTTTTGGTAAATCAGCGTAGAAATAATTCTTACGAGCAAAGCCATTAAATTGATTGATTGTACAATCTGTAGCCAAGCCCATTTTGATTGCATATTCTATCGCCTTTTCATTGACAAATGGCAAAGTACCTGGATGCCCTAGTGAGACAGGGCTGATATTGGTATTGGGCGACTGACCAAACTCAGTACTATCTGCACAATACATTTTACTAGCAGTTGATAACTGTGCATGTATTTCTAATCCTATTACTACTTGGTATTCTTTGTATATGGGTTTATTCTCCATTATGTACTATTTCACTTTACTTACTAAAGTGGGCAAAGATAACTAAAGTGTAATGAACCATTAAATCAAATTGTACAGTAAACTATTAGTGTTAATATTTA
>JBMZDS010000204.1:0-2970 GCA_049614465.1 Chitinophagales bacterium | reverse complement strand
TGAAAGGCATAGCCATAGCTACGACTTGAAAAAATAACGAAGAGATGCTGAAAAAAAATATTTTTTCAGTTTATAAATCCAACTTTAAACAACTTCTTTATAGATTATTCACTTTGCTGACTATCTGCATAGCCAAATACTTTTTGCAACAAATTAGTAGAACGTGCTCCTACATTTTGTCTTATTTCCATTTCTTTCTTTTCTACCATTAAAAATAATCCATCTAATGCTCTCGCAGTAACATAGCTTCCCAAGTCAGGATTGACATCTTCTACTAATGGTATTTTATTGTATCGTGTGATGATTTCATTCCAATATGTTGTCGCATTTACTTGGTCAAGACTGTTGTTAATCACAGGAGCAAATTTACTTTCTAGTTGATTAAATGTCTTTTGATGCAAATAATCTGAAGCCGCAGTTTGATTGCCCAATAGAATATTCATAGCATCACTAAAAGTCATTTCTTTAATTGCTGTTTTGAAAATAGGACCAGCTTCTTTAGCAGCTAATTCTGCTGCTCTATTGAAAGACATCAATGTTTTATCTACCATTTCATCCATTCCCAGATTTCTCAAGGCTTGTTCTACTTTTTGTGCTTCTGGTGGAAACATTATTTTGACTAAAGAATTGCCAAAATAACCATCTTCTTGCGATAGCATATCTGCACCATTTACGATACCAAATTCTAAAGCTTCTTTTAATCCGTTCCCTACTTCCAAATCCGTAGGAATACCACTCTCTCCTGTAAGGATATCTCCTGCTGACTGCAATATTCTATTAGCAGACTCGCAACCACCAAATAAAAGGGGAAAGCAAATAAGTATCAAAATAAATCTCTTTGTCATATCTTTAACGTTTTAGTTTTTAGAAGAATCAAATATACAAAATGAACGCAGCTATTCTTACCATAGGAGATGAAATTCTTAACGGCTCTACAATAGACACTAATTCTGCTTTTCTAGGCAAGATATGTGCCGAAAATGGAATCGCTATTACAAGCATATTGTCCGTCACAGATACAAAAGAAGGAATTATCAATGGGCTACAAAGTATCGCTCCTTCTGCTGACATTATCATTACAACAGGAGGACTTGGTCCCACCAATGATGATATCACAAAGGAAGTTCTAGCTTCATTTTTTGATGTACCACTAATCTATAACAAAGCGCAAGAAGAAAATATTTTGCGTTATTTTAGACAAAGAGGACGAAAAGAGATTCCGATACCCGAAAAACAAGCCAGTGCTCCAAAAGACTGCACTCTTTTAGCAAATAATAGAGGAACAGCCATGGGAATTTGGATGGAATATCAAGATAAAATCTTTATTTCAATGCCGGGAGTTCCTCATGAAATGAAAAATATCTTTGAATATGAAGCTCTACCAAAAATAAAAGCAAACTATAAATTGCCTACGATTATTAATCGCTATATTATGACTGCCGCTATAGGCGAAACTCGCATAGCTGAGATGATAAATGATATTGTAGAAACAATGCCTTCCTATATAAGTATTGCCTATTTACCTTCTCTCGGCAGCGTGAAAGTGCGACTTACTGCTATCAGCAAAAGCCAAGTAGAAAAAGAAGTTATCCATTTTCAACAAAAGATAGCGAGTAGAATAGAAAAATATGTTTTTTCATCTAATCCTACAGAAACTATAGCTCAAGCTGTAGGAGATATTTTGAAATCAAAACACAAAACACTCGCTACAGCAGAAAGTTGTACAGGTGGAAAAATCGCTCATAAAATCACAGCAATAGCTGGTAGCTCTGGCTACTATGAAGGCTCGATCATCGCATACAGCTACGACATCAAAAAAAGCCATCTTGGTGTCAAAGAATCCACACTTGAAAAACATGGTGCCGTAAGTGAGGAGACCGTCATAGAAATGGCAAACGGATTGCTTAAAAAAATGAAAACCGACTACGCAATAGCCGTATCAGGCATAGCGGGTCCTGGGGGAGGAATGCCTAACAAACCTGTAGGCACAGTATGGATTGCTGTAGGTGACAATGATAAAATAATCGCTAAAAAGCACCATCTCACCCCTCATCGTGATAATAATATTGAGATAAGTAGTGTTTTTGCACTAGAGATGTTGAGACAGTTTTTGAATGAAAATATGTGATAAAAAACTTTTCAGATTTCCCAAAAATCCCTTTTCAATAATAGAAGCGGAAAATGTATCTTTGCCGAGCGTTGAGAATACGCTTTTTATAGAACCAACAAAAGAATACTATGCCAGCTGTAGAATTGCTAATGCCTAAGATGGGCGAAAGTATAATGGAAGCCACTGTTTTATCTTGGCTCAAAAACGTAGGAGATACTGTAGATATAGATGAACCTGTACTCGAAATCGCTACTGACAAAGTAGATTCGGAAGTACCGAGTGAAGTAGCAGGAACTATCACCGAAATTCTTTTTCAAGAAGGAGATGTCGTCCCTGTAGGACAAGCAGTCGCTATCATACAAACAGAAGGTGATGCCGCCGCTCCTGTAATAGAAAGTACTCCTTCAGAAATAGCAAAACCTGTCGCAGCAGCAACTGCTATTGTAGAAAAAGCTGTAGAAACAACAGCACCCATAGCGGCAAGCGAAGGCAATCGTTTTTATTCGCCATTAGTGATTAATATCGCTAAAGAAGAAGGGATCGCTATGACAGAACTCGAAACTGTAGCAGGAACAGGCAAAGAAGGTCGAGTGACGAAAAAAGATATTTTGACTTATGTCAAAAATAGAACTGGAGCACCTACAACTACGACTACACAAGCTGCAGTTCAAAAAACAACAAGCACACCTACACCTGTTGTAGCAAAAAGTAATACAGCAACAACCTCAGTGTCAGGCAATGTAGAGATAGTAGAAATGGACAGAATGCGAAAACTTATCGCAGATCATATGGTCAATTCTAAAAAGACTTCTGCACACGTGACTTCATTTGTAGAAGCGGATGTCACCAAAATTGTAAAA
>JBMZDS010000203.1:0-2971 GCA_049614465.1 Chitinophagales bacterium | reverse complement strand
CACAATAGAAATTATTCCATGTGTTTTTATTACAAACAGTACTTTTGAACAAGTAAGCGACATTGATAAACTTGCTCAAAACATCCATAAATTAATAACTGACATCTCTAGTACACACAGTATCAATTATTATCAAGTACAGTTTGATTGTGACTGGACACAAACTACTCGCTATTCTTTTTTTAATTTTTTAGAAAAGTATAAAGCCTTAGAAGAAGAAACAATTATCATAAGCTCTACTCTTCGTCTACATCAAGTTAAATACACAGATCAAATGGGTGTTCCTCCTGTAGATAGGGTGGCTTTGATGTGCTACAACATGGGAGATTTAGAAGACATCAATGAAACTAATTCTATCTTTCAACCCTCTATTCTAAAACAATATGTAAATAAAGAATCTCACTATCCACTTCCTATAGATATCGCCATGCCTATATATTCTTGGGCAGTAGTATATCGTTTTGGTGTCTTGCAGAGTATAAGTCAAGTGTCTTACAATTCTCTTATTTCCAATGAAAAAATAAAATTGACAAGTTCGAATCGCTTTCAAGTGCTAGAAAATCATTATTTTGAAGGCAAGTACTATTATACTGATGACATAATCCGTTATGAAAACATTGAGATTGACAGCCTTATAGCAGCTATTGACATTGTGACTCCATTAAAAGAAAAGGATAGTCAGTTAATATTATTTGATTTAAGTACGTATAACCTATTAAATTATACCAATGAAGATTTACAAAAAATTGGGCAGTGTTTTCATTAGCCTTTTTATCATTCATAGCGCTTTAGCCTGTGGAGGTGGCTGGTGGGAAGCAGAATACTACAATATCTATAAGCAGAAGCAAATGCTTAATGAGAATCTTTATACTGGATATAACAATCACAGTGCTGATGTTGCTAAAAATAGTGTTGATGATAATATAGATGAATGGTACACATTTTTTGAAGAACAATATACTACTTCAGAGATTTACGACATTATCTACAATAATATTTCTTATACTGACTATGTAAGTTCTAAAACTACTCTAGAAAACACATTATCAAATACGAGCACTAGCAAACGTTCATCTTTTGTAAAGTACATTATGTTTGCAAAAAATTGTGAGGAAATCTCTACCGCAAATGACTCTTGGTCTTACTACGATGAAGAGTCTAATATCGATACTCTTCTACTCAAAAAACTCACTACAATTTGTAAAGCAAACATCAAAAGAGAAAAAAATGAATTCATAAAAGAACGATACCATTTTCAGCTTGTTAAAATACATTACTATGGTGAAATGTATGAAGATGCAATAGCTTATTATGACGATTTTTTTATTTCTAAGATTGAAAAATCGCTTATAAATTATTGGGCACTAGACTATAAAGCTGGAGCAGAGATGCAATTAGGGAATACTATACAAGCTAATTATGATTTCTTGCAAGTTTTTACTAATTGTCCTAGCCGCTCACATAGTTCTTATCACAGCATGACTTTTTCTAACCAAGAACAATTTGATCAAACTATAGATTTTTGTGAAAATGATGAAACCAAAGCAATGTTTCATTTTGTAAGAGGGATAAATAAAAATAGTGTAGCACTGGAAGATATAAAGTCTGCGCAGGATTACGCACCATATGATGACGCTGTCAAAGTTCTCCTAAGCAATGAAATAGTAAAAATCGAGCACGCTTATTGGAATAAACATATGGATGATGATGATGAATACGATTGGCATGATCATGAAAGAATAGATATTCCTAATCAACAACTCATGGAGTATATCACAGATATACGCCTTTTTGTAGAAAATATAATCAATGATGAAATTGAAGATGATTATTGGAATATAACTCTTGCCTATTTATACAGTCTAGAGAAGAACTACCAAAAATCTGAAGAAGTGCTGAGTAAAATCACTGCTAGCAATGATGGATATATAAAACAAACGACTGCTATACAATTGCTCAACCACATACACCTTCATCCTGTTTTAACTATAGAAGATGAAAATTATCTAGGCAAGAAATGGAAAGAATATAATGAAGGCAATGCTTTTCTTCCTTGGGGAGATTATGGCAATATCAACGAATATTTAGAAGACTATTTGCATGAATATTATGAAGATAAAAATGAAGCCATGTCTATGCTTTTTAGTGGCGAAGATATAGGCTCTATTAAATGGGAAGATGATGGAGAATTATTATCACCAAACAGCATAAAGAAACTCCAAGAAAGCTATTTGAAATTGGACAAAACGGAACTACTCCAATACGGTGAACAAAACTTCATACGAGATACAAGCGACTTAGAAGCTGAACTAATAGAATTAGAAGCTACACTGTATATGCGCGATCCTTATTCACTAGAAAAAGCTATTGTTTTGTTTGAAAAACTTTCCCAAACACAGCAACTAGAATACAACCCCTTTAATATGAAAGTACGAGATTGTATATGGGGAAGTTGGGGTGATTCTGATATATGTGGACATAAACCTACAGATTATACAAAACTGACTCTTGCAAAAAAATTATTAGAAATGAGAATTAAAGCAGAAAATGAAAAATCTGCTATGGATTATTATCTACTAGGCAATGCGTATTACAACATGACTTATTTTGGACACGAATGGGAAGCGCTGTCCTACTACAGAAGCGGAAGCCATATCACTGGATTTTATGATTGTACTGTGGCTTTGGATTTGTATGAAAATGCCATTAAGTTATTTACTGACGAAGAAATGCAAGCAAAATCTGCTTTTATGGCAGCAAAATGTGAGCAAAACATCTATTTAACTGATGTGTCTTTCAATGAAGATATCAAATATTTTAGTTCTTGGGATTATAAAACTACAGAAGATGCTTTAATTGCTAAAAATGACTACATGAGCGAACTCGGATATAGGAGTTATTTTAAATATTTAGAAAATGACTATTCTGATACAGATTTTTATGATGAAATAATTAATGAATGCTCATTTTT
>JBMZDS010000202.1:0-3013 GCA_049614465.1 Chitinophagales bacterium | reverse complement strand
TATGATTCGCGTAGTCGTTGCTGCATCCCTTCATAGGTACAAAGAGGTTCATAGTTGGGACAATTGTTTTGATCTCCATTTTCTCTTCCCCATGTCATATAAAACAAAGCCTCTGTACATGGATTATTCGCTTTGATACTATCATTAAGCACTACTGCATAAGGTTTAGTCTCTGCATCTACTTGAGCAGGAGGAAAAGAAGGTTTTTGACTTTGCTCTTGCAAAATGACAAAATCCCAATCTTGTGCGGTTATTTTATTGAGTGAAGTAGTATTTATACTATGTCCTTCAAATGTATATCCGCCAGGCGTATTTCTATCATGTATCAAATCATCACCATTATGATTGGCTACAGAGTCGACAAGGTTATAAAGTTGGTTAACTCCTGTGTAGCTATTACCCAAGAACAAAGCACTCAATGTATCTTGGCTAAAACCAAAAAATGGAAGCGTAATAAGTAAAAGAGTAATTTTTCTCATGACTAATGATTTAGTCCAAATATAAGCTAAATATATTTCAAAGCTACCATTTTCAAAGCAGCTACTGCCACTTCTACTCCTTTATTGCCGTGTTTTCCTCCTGCTCTATCGAGAGCTTGCTGGCGTGTATTGGGTGTGAGTACTCCGAATAGAAAAGGTTTTTCATATTTTATACTCAAATCTTGTAAGGCGTTTGCTACAGATTGATTGATATATTTGTCGTGATCGGTATCGCCTTTAATGACGCATCCAAATGCTATAATGGCATCTAAATCTTCATTTTTTTTATACAAAAGATGACAAGCTGATGGCAACTCATATGTGCCAGGTGCATATATAATTTCTATATTTTCGGGCTTTACATTTTGCTGTGCAAAAGTCTCTAAACAAGCCTGCAATAGACTACCCGTAATCTCGTGATAATATTCTGATACTACAATTCCAAACTTGAAACCTGTAGCATCTGGCAATTTTGAAAAATCGTGTACTGAAAGGTTTTTAATATTACTTGCCATATTTTTATTCTTCTATCCAGTTAATGATTTCTTCATCTAAAGGTTTTGTACTTGGTGCAATCACTTTCTCAACTTTCCCTTCTTCTCCAATCAAGTATTTTTGAAAGTTCCATTTCACATCACTGTCTTCAAATCCATTTAGCGAAGCATTAGTCAAAAACTGATACACCTGATGCTGCTCGCTTCCTTTGACAGACAGTTTGCTCATCATTGGAAATTCTACACCATAATTCATTTCACAAAAAGTGGCAATTTCTTCGTTAGAACCAGGCTCTTGACTCAAAAAATTATTGGCAGGAAATCCTATAATCGTGAAGTTCTGATCCTTGTATGTGGTGTACAATTCTTGTAATTCTTCATACTGAGGAGTCAATCCACAATTAGAAGCAGTGTTGACTATCATTATTTTTTGTCCCTTTAAGGAAGAAAAATAGAATTCCTCACCATAAAGTGACTTTACAGAAAATTGATAAATCGTCTGGTCTGTTGAAAAATTGTCATAAACTATTTCTGGGCTACCACCACAAGCGATCAAAAGAAAACAAAATAATAAGTAAGCTGCATATTTTTTCATGCGGCAAAGGTACAATTAGTAATTGTAAGAAAGAAAATCATCTGATTTGATTTCAATCTTAACACCATTCATATAATAAAAATCATCTGCAGTAATATCAAAAGTTTGTACAATTGGGGCTACGTAATCAGATTCTTTTTGTCCCAAATCCATAATAAACGGAGATGCAGCTGCATAATGTGTAGATACAGGAACGCTAACGTCCTCTACTATCAAATTTGTATTCCAGTTATTCAATGTCAATAACGTACTAAATATAAAAATACCAAGCACTGAAAAAGCAAATGCCACCTTATACGAAGCACGCTTATCCATTTGAAATTGAGGAAAAGAAAAACTAAAATTTCGAACCCAACTATCAATCTTACTCCACACAGATGTAGTACTACCAATTACTGTATCATCAGCAATATTTTCATTATTTTCTAATGCAATATTAGCTTCAACCTGCAAATCTCCTTCACAAGTATACTTGATACAATAAATTAAAAAATCTTCAAATTGGCGTATTAGTTTGTACATAATTAGGCTATTGTTCTTTTGTGTATACGAGTGTTTTATCTTTTTTGTTTCATATAGATTATATATTTGTGCTCGATATCATGAAAATTATCAAACTTACATCTAATCATCCCTTTCAAAACCTTGCTACAGAAGATTGGGCGATACGCAATCTCGACACTTCTGATAGTGACTATTTATTATTATATACCAATACTCCATCCGTTGTAGTAGGTAGAAATCAAAATATTTATGAAGAAGTTAATCTCGAATATTGTAAGAAAAACAATATAAATATTTGTCGTAGAGTAAGTGGTGGTGGCACTGTTTTTCATGATATGGGCAATCTCAATTGGTGTTTTATCACTTCATTTGATGGCAAAAAAGTAAATCAGTACGAGTATTTTGCAAAGCCTATCATTGCCGTGTTAAAAAAACTAGGACTACATGCTCATCTAGATGAAAGAAATGCTATCCGAGTAGACAAACTTAAAGTAAGTGGACAAGCTCAATTTACCAATCGAAAAAATATACTCAGTCATGGGACATTGCTCATAAACTCGACATTAGACTTCATGCAAAAAGCTATTGAAATCGACAGAAACACCATTATAAAATCTAAAGCAGCTAAATCTGTACGTAGCCAAGTAGCCAATTTATCTACACTACTCAATAGAGAAATAGCTAATCAAGAAATCATTCAATTGCTTTCCATTGATAAAGACCAACATAAATTATCAGAGGAAGAAAAAATAGCAATAAATGAAATTCAAAAAAAAGTATGAAAGCAATGAATGGATATATGCTCGATCCCCAAAATCTATCCGTGAAACACTCATAGAAAAAAACGGAATACAATATAAAATTGTTGAAGAGATTGTAAAAGGCAATGTAATAAGTGAAGAGACTGTGAGACTGTGAGACCATTCACTGTGCTCTTTTTG
>JBMZDS010000201.1:0-3015 GCA_049614465.1 Chitinophagales bacterium | reverse complement strand
TTGTTTCCCTCTAATAAATGCCTTATTTTGCATTCAATTTTATGGTAAAAAAGCAACTCAAATATGAAATAGAAGAATATCTTCAATTCATTGCTATCGCTAGTCCCTTAAAGGATTATCGTGCTGCTTTTTTTGTCAATGAAAAGCTATGTATTGACTTAAAATTAGACGAAGAATTATCTATAGATTATAAAGCAAAATCAGAAGTTCATAGTTTTTCTAGGTTTTTCTATGAGGATGATTTGAGCGGATTATCCTATCATTTAGTCCAAAACAAATGTGAAAAAGGAGTTTTAATCAAAACATTAAAACAGTTTGATTTTATTTTAATCATAAAACGCTATGAAGAAGAAACAATAGATATATCTTCGCTCACAAGTAAATTAAAATCAATCAATGATTTCCAAATCGCTCTCGCAGTAGAAAATATCAAAAAAAGCGAATACAATCTCGTATTGAAAAACTTAGCTTTTAGTGAAGAACGCGAGAATGGAAAACCCAAAACCAACCAATAATAGATGAAAATACCTGTTACGAAAGCCAAAATGGTAGCCACCTATGGTCCTGCCATTAGTGATAAAGAAGTGTTGAGAGAAATGATTCAATCTGGAGCAGATGTTATCCGATTCAATTTTTCGCACGGAACACATGATTTTCACTATAGAGGATTTGAACTCGTACGTGAATTAAACAAAGAACTCAATACAAGTATTGCTATTCTTGCTGATATGCAAGGTCCTAAAATAAGATTGGGGGATATAGAAGGCAGTATTTTTTTAGCAGAAGAAACTATCGTAACTATCGTAGATACTCCGTGTGCTTGTAGCAATGAATGTATATATATAAGTTACGAAAACCTCACGAAAGAAATGCAAGTAGGGGAGCGTGTCCTTATCAATGATGGGCGTGTAAAACTTGAAATCGTAGAGACAGGAGAAAAACTACTTGCCAAAGTTATTCACGGTGGAGAATTGACTTCTCGAAAAGGAGTAAATCTTCCTGATACAAAATTGAGTACACCCGCTTTAACTCCAAAAGATAAAGTTGATTTAGAATTTGCATTGCTTAATGGAGCCAATTGGATTGCACTTTCATTTGTTCGTTCTGCTAAAGATGTGGAAGAAATGGCAAGTATAATAGGTGAAGAAAAACGCAGTTGGACAAAAATTATCGCTAAGATAGAAAAACCAGAAGCGATAAATAATATAGATGAAATCATCGCTGCAACTGATGGAGTGATGGTCGCTAGAGGAGATTTAGGTGTAGAAGTGCCGCAAGAACATGTTCCATTGCATCAAAAAATGATTATCAATAAATGTATTAAAGCAGCAAAACCTGTTATTGTAGCTACTCAGATGATGGAAAGCATGATAGAAAGTCCTGTGCCTACACGTGCAGAGATAAATGATGTTGCCAATGCTGTGATAGATGGAGCAGATGCAGTAATGCTGAGTGGAGAAACTTCTGTAGGAAAATATCCTGTACAAGTGATACAGACTATGCAACGTATTTTGACCAATGTAGAACAATCACATTTGATTTATGATAAGCAATTGGTTGCTAATCCTGCATCCGAAACATATATATCTGATGCGATATGCTATAATGCTTGTAAAATAGCGAAAGAAGTAGAAGCAAAAGCAATAGTAGGTATGACGAAGTCAGGTTATACGGCTTTTATGATTTCGAGTTACAGACCTAGAGCCAATGTTTTTATTTTCTCTGACAATGATAAAATTTTACCAACCTTAAGTTTGTTCTGGGGTGTAAGAGCATTTTATTATAAAGGATTTGAAGGGACAGATGAGACGATCAATGACGTAGTAGAAATATTGAAAGTCCACAAGCATTTGAAAAAAGGAGACTTGGTCGTCAATACAGCAAGTATGCCGCTGAATAAACAAGGACGTACCAATACGGTAAAAGTATCAAGAGTAAAAGATTTAGAAAAAAGATAAACCCAATAAAAGATGAGTATAAATGTAAAATTGCTTGCAGATATATGCAAGATACCAGGCGCACCAGGATTTGAATTTGATGTTAGAAATTTTGTAAAAAAAGAACTAGCAGGCGTAGTAGATGAGTTGAAGACTGATAATATGGGTAACCTTATCGCTATCAAAAAAGGAAAAGATAGTAGTAAGCGTGCTATGGTAGCTGCTCACATGGATGAAATAGGATTTATTGTGACGCATATCGATGATAAAGGATTCTTGCGTTTTCATCCGCTAGGAGGATTTGACCCTAAGACATTGACAGCGCAGCGCGTACTCGTACACGGTAAAAAAGATTTGGTAGGTGTAATGGGAAGCAAGCCAATACACGTCATGTCGCCAGAAGAAAGAAGTAAACCTCCAAAAATTAGCGATTTTTTCATTGATTTGGGATTGCCTAAAGAGGAAGTAGAGAAATATATCGAAAAAGGAAATGCTATCACACGTCAGCGTGAGTTGATAGAAATGGGTGATAATGTCAATTGTAAATCATTAGATAATCGAGTTTCTGTTTTCATTTTGCTTGAAGCATTAAAAGAGCTAAAAGGCAAAGAAGTGCCTTATGATGTATATGGTGTATTTACGGTACAAGAAGAAATAGGACTTAGAGGAGCTATTGTAGCTGGTCATCATATCAATCCTGATTTTGCTTTTGGGTTAGATACAACTATTGCATTTGATTTGCCGGGAGCACAGCCACATGAGATGATAACAGAGATGGGAAAAGGAACTGCTATCAAGATAATGGATACTTCTGCTGTCTGTGACATCAGAATGGTAGATTACATGAAAAAAACAGCAGATGCGCATAAAATAAAATGGCAAACTGAAATCCTCACAGGTGGAGGAACGGATACGGCTGGTATGCAGCGAATGGCAAAAGATGGTACTATCGCAGGAGCGATATCAATCCCTACTCGTCATATCCACCAAGTGATAGAAATGTGTAGTAAAGATGATATCAAAGGTTCTACAGATATGCTCAAAGCTTGCTTGTCAGACTTGGATACTTTTGATTGGA
>JBMZDS010000200.1:0-3023 GCA_049614465.1 Chitinophagales bacterium | reverse complement strand
ACTATGGTGCTGAGATAATCATCAATAAAGTAAAGTCAGAAGGAACCAATCAAAATATATCGACACTAGAAAACGCAAAAGGAGCAACTCGTTATCCTGATGCACTTTGGTCTTCTTATGCTTTATATGTCAGTGATAAAATTAATTTCTCTGAAAAAATACAATTGCAAGCAGGGTTTCGCTACAATCATTTCATACTGAATGCAGTTTTTGATACTACCTTTTATCCTATTCCTTTTACAGAAGCAAAAATAAGCAATGGTGCAGCTACAGGAAGTATTGGGTTTCTCTACAAGCCAACCAATAAATGGGCAATAGGAATAAATGCAGCCACAGCATTTCGTGCGCCCAATGTAGATGATGCAGGAAAAGTTTTTGATTCAGAACCTGGAGCAGTCGTAGTTCCCAATGTAGATTTGAAAGCAGAATATGCTTACAATGTTGATGTCAATTTAGTGAAAATATTTGCCAATCGCTTGAAAGTAGATTTTTCTGCTTACTATACGCACCTGACTAATGCGTTAGTTCGTAGAAATTTTCAACTCAATGGACAAGACAGCATCTTGTATGATGGTGAACTTAGCCAAGTACAAGCCATACAAAATGCTGCAAAAGCAAAAGTCTATGGCATACAAGCTGGAATAGAATTGAAAATATATAAAGGATTGTCATTGCAATCGCAAATCAATTGGCAAAAAGGAGATGAAGAACAAAATGATGGAAGTATAAGCGCTTCTCGACATGCTGCACCACTTTTTGGACAGACAAAGTTTATGTATAAAAACAAAGCACTTTTACTTGCTATGAGTATTATCTATAATGGGGAACGAACTTATGAAGACTTGCCTATAGGCGAACAAGCAAAAAGCTATCTCTATGCAAAAGACGAAAACAACAACCCCTATTCTCCAAGGTGGTACACTCTCAATTTTGTAGGACAATATCGCTTCGAAAAAGGAATCAGCATAAATCTAGGTATAGAAAACTTGACAGATAGACGCTATCGTCCGTATAGTTCGGGATTGGCTGGTGCAGGTAGAAATATAGTAATGAGTATTCGTGCTGATTTTTAGAAAAATCGATAGGATTGCTTGTATCAACTGTCTTCACCCTAGCTCAACAGGATTAAGAATGGTTTCTTTTAATATTCAATAAGTGATTTTTGACCTTATTGTTTTCTCCAATTTTCAAGGGGAGTGAAGCGTTAAAAAAATCTATGCATGTCATAAATACGAATATAAAAAGGAGAAAGCATCATGCACTTATAGATTTTTAGCGAAGAGAACCGTAGTAAAATTGAGCGAAAAGAATACAGTCTTGATTTTTTTCATTCTTTTTGCATCAAGGCAAAAAGGATAAACCCAAGCCGAAAAAAATAAGTAAAAAGTTCATCCTTAGAGCTACTTATAGATTTTAATGTATTGTATTAGTAGTTTTTATGAGTAATCCTAAAAATCAATTCATATTTTGCTATCAAATCAATAATGCAATTTACCTTTACAATTATGAAAACGACACTTGAGATAAGCATGTATCCACTAAGCGACCAATATATAGATATAGTCGTTAATTTTGTGGATACTATTAAGAAAAACCACCCTGAAATACGCATAGAAACAAATGGACTCAGCACACAAGTTTTTGCCGATTATGACACTATTATGCAAATTTTTCAAAATGAAATAAAAGAATACTTGTCTGCTCATAAGTCAGTTTTTGTTTTTAAATTAGCTAGTGGAGAGCATACACCTGAGTCTGTGCATGCTACCATCAAAAACTAAACTTATGAATAAAGTAATCAATACTATCAGAGCCATCACAATCGTTGCATTAGTAGCACTAGTGCTTGTTTTTTGTTTTCTGAATCTGCAAAACGTAGCTGTAAATTTCATTTTTGTAAAAGCAGTAGAAATTCCTCTTTTTATAGTTCTGTTTTCTGCATTAGTTATCGGTACTTTCTTAGGGTTTCTAATCGGCTTGTTTGTCAATAGAAAGCGTAAGTCTGCAGAAAAAGCAACAAAAAAAGAAAGCGAAAATCAAGATACGCCTGCAATAGACGAACCTAAAAACGATTTGATAGCATGATAGCGATACTTTCTCCTGCAAAAAAACTAGACATGGATAGTGCTATAAATTATCCAGAAAGTACAAAACCTGCTTTTCTTAAAGATGCAGAAGAATTGATGACTGTATTGAAAGAAATGTCTTCACCAGATTTGTCAAAACTCATGCATATCAGTGAAAATCTTGGAGATCTCAACTATGAACGCAATCAAACATGGAAAAAATCTCATACTGAAAAAAATGCTCGTCCTGCTATATTTTCATTTAAAGGAGATGCTTATTTAGGGTTTGGAGTAGAAGATTTTACAGCAGAAGAATTGCTAAAAGCACAAGATAAGATTCGCATTTTATCTGGATTATACGGTTTGCTTCGTCCTTTAGATTTGATGAAAGCATATCGGCTAGAAATGGGTTCTCGTATGAAAAATCCAAGAGGGAAAAATCTTTATGACTTTTGGGGAAGTCAAATCACAAAAGCACTCAATAAAGAAATTGCAAAAAATGGAGGAGTACTCGTCAATGTAGCTTCAAATGAATACTTCAAAGCCGTAAAACCAAAAGAAATCAAAGGACGAATTATCAATTGTCAATTCAAAGAAAACAAAAATGGACAATACAAAGCAATCATGACTTTTGCCAAAAAAGCAAGAGGAATGATGTGCCGCTATATCGTCAAAAACAAAATTGAAAATCCAGAAGATTTAAAAGGATTCAATCTTGGTGGTTATGTCTATCATGAATCTTTAAGTACAGAAAATGACTGGGTTTTTACAAGATAACTTCAATAGAGACTAACTAATTATGACCTACAACAAAGATTATCTCAAAAAGGTAATTCCAGATTGGATTAAAATGTTCTCAGTCTATTTTGTGATTAGAGCTGTTTTTTGGCTTATAGCATTTGTTCTCTATTTTTTTAATGTGCAAATAATGCAAGGAGAAAATGCCATAGAATCAAA
>JBMZDS010000199.1:0-3106 GCA_049614465.1 Chitinophagales bacterium | reverse complement strand
TTACTTAGAATTTATCTAAACAATCTTAGTTTTACTTGGAAAAGCAATTTTTATAAGACTAATATGTAGTTTTTAGTAGCTATTGATTAAATGATTATTTTTTCTACACGAAATACTATCTTTACACTCCTTAAAAAATAGAGAAATAATATGGACATCATAAAATTTGGAACAGACGGATGGAGAGCCATCATCGCAAAAGATTATACAGTAAAAAATGTAGAACGAGTAGCCTATGCTACTGCACAGTGGGTAAAAGCACAATCAGATAATCCTTCAATAGTATTGGGTTATGATTGTCGATTTGGTGGATATATGTTTTGTGAAGCGATTATCGATATCATGTGTGAGCAAGGTGTCAAAGTCTATTTCGATAAGGATTTTGTGAGTACACCTATGATTTCTTTAGCAGCTAAAAAGCTAAATGCAGTAGCTGGTGTTATTATTACTGCTAGTCACAATCCACCTTCATACAATGGTTACAAATTGAAATCTGGCTATGGAGGTCCTACAGTTCCTGCGGAAATCACAAAAGTAGAAGAACAAATTCCTGAAACAGTAGAGCGAAAAGCAATGTGTTGGGACGAAATGGAAAAACAAAGTTTATTAGAATTTCATAATTTTGAAACCATGTATTTTGACCATGTAAAAGTCAACTTTGATTTGGATACGATTATCAATTCCCCTTTCAAACTCGCTTATGATGCGATGTACGGAGCAGGGCAGCGTATTTTACCAAGGATTTTGCCTAATGCAGCAACTTTACATTGCGATTACAATCCTGGATTCGAAGGACAAGCACCTGAGCCTATTCACAAGAATTTGCTAGAGTTTTCTGAAATGATAAAAGCAGATGATAGTCTTTCGATTGGATTGGCTAATGATGGTGATGCGGATAGAATCGGTCTCTACGATAGTAGTGGAAAATTTATAGATGCGCACCATATTATTTTATTGCTTATTCATATATTGTATAAGTATAAAAAGATGACAGGAAAAGTCGTAATAGCATTTTCTGTTTCTCCCAAGATAAAGAAGATGTGTGCAGCCTATGGACTAGAATGTCAAGTTACAAAAATTGGATTTAAGCACATTGCAGGTATTATGATAGAAGATGATGTGATAGTAGGTGGAGAAGAAAGTGGAGGTATTGCTGTCAAAGGTCATATTCCAGAACGTGATGGTATCTGGGATGGATTAGTCATTCTTGAACACATGGCGCAGTCAGGCAAGTCTATCGAAGAATTGATAACAGAAGTGTATGCTGTTGTTGGTCCTTTTTCTTACAATAGAAATGATCTACATATCACCAACGAACTCAAAGCCGAAATAATGGCAAACTGCAAAGCGGATAAATATGAAGCCTTTGGAGAATTTAATGTAGAAGGCGTAGAAACAATTGACGGTTTCAAATACAATCTAGGCAATGAAAGGTACTTAATGATACGTCCATCAGGTACTGAGCCAGTACTTCGAGTTTATGGTGAAGCTGAAACGCCTGAAATGGTAGAAACTGTTTTGGCAGCTGCTAGAAAAGTATTGTTGGGATAAGTCATGAAAAAGCTACTAACAATATCAATAACATTCTTTTTTATACTTGGATTAGTAGCACAATCAGACACCACTTATCAGCTCCATTTTTTAGAACCAGCACCTACACCTATCAAAAAACGTAAAATCGCTCTTGGAGCTTCCATGAGCACATTATACGTTGGAGGAATGACAGGCTTGTATACCCTTTGGTATCGAAATACAGAATTGAGCAAATTTCATTTTTTCAATGATGCCAAAGAATGGCAACAAGTCGATAAATACGGACATACTTATACCGCATATTTTGAAACTATATGGGCAACCAAGATGTTTCGTTGGTCAGGCATGAGCAATAAAAAGTCATCGATTTATGGTGCATTGGTTGGCTTTGGAGCACAGAGTTCTATCGAGCTATTTGATGGTTTTTCTAGCAAATGGGGTGCATCATGGAGTGATATCGGATTTAATGCATTAGGAACAGGGCTTGCACTCACACAAAACCTGACTTGGCAAGAACAACGTATTCGCTTAAAATATTCATTTCATGAAGTAGAACATCAAGACAATCAATTGCTAGAACGCTCTGAAGATTTGTACGGAAAATCTCCATTAGAAAGACTGATAAAAGACTATAACGGGACAGTAACATGGATATCAGTCAACCCAACTTCATTTATGAAAAATCCGCAACGAGCAGAATGGCTCAATATCGCTATGGGATTTGGTAGTGGCGGAATGTACGGAGGTTTTGCTAACGAATGGGAAGATGAAAATGGTGATTTAATTGTACGAAATGATGTGGAGCGCTATCGAAAATTCTTATTTAGCTTCGATGTCGATTTTGAACGTATTCAAACAGAAAAACATGGTCTAAAAACTTTTCTTACGCTTATCAATATCTTCAAAGTTCCTTTTCCTGCCATGGAATTTAATACCAAAGGAGAAGTGATATTCCATCCCATGTTTTTCCTAAATTGGAACAAACCAATTTTACTAAAAGGTAAAAAATAATTGTGCAGCAACTCAATCATCAAAATATTCCCTTCTCTCCTAAAAAAAATCCTATTACGATTGTCTGTGATGGGATGAACAAAGCGCATAATATCGGTTCACTGTTTAGGATAGCAGATACATTTGGTGTAGAAAAAATTATATTTTGTAATACTTCTGTTCAAATTCCATCTACCAAGACAAGAAGGACTTCTCGCTCAACAGAAAAATATATCGATTTTGAAATAAAAAATAATACTGTCGAAACAATTCAAAAATTAAAAGCAACCCATGATGTCATTGCACTAGATATTACTGATAAAAGCAAACCTCTTCAACGTTTTTCATTTCAAAATGACAAACCTATTGCGCTTGTGCTAGGAAATGAAATGCATGGTATTTCAGAAGAATCTCTTTCGCTTTGTGACATACATATTCACATAGATATGTTCGGAAAAAACTCTAGTATGAATGTCGTACAGGCTTGTAATATTGCACTCTACGAAATTGTAAAACAACTGTAGTATAATTTTTCTACTATATTTGTTACAATGAAAAAGTCAATCGCTCTATACTTTATCTT
>JBMZDS010000198.1:0-3123 GCA_049614465.1 Chitinophagales bacterium | reverse complement strand
GTGTCAATAATGTACGTGAAGCGGGTGCTGTGACAATGCAATTGCGTCTTATATCACCTAGCGGAGAAACACTCTACCAAGAGATAGAAGGTTCTGGGGTGTTCACTTCAAAAGCAGATGGGCAAGAAGTGCGTTTTACAAAGCAAGGATCATTTGATTACAACAATGACAATATGAATATCTGCCTTGAATGGTCTCACAATGTAGACCAAAGTGGGACATATCAAGCTGAAATATATCAAGAAGGATATTTAGTTGGTACGTCAAGTGTCACATTGAAATAGCAAAAAAAACTAGTTCAATTTACCATAGACTTTCATCCATTTGTCTGGCAATTCGTCTTTCATCGCGTTTTTATAGTCCGTATAACTACAAGGTATTATTTTACCATGAGGCATGTCTTTTTGCGGTATTTCCATCCACCATCGCTCACTATAATGGCTTTTCCAAAATATAAGTTCATAGTCTGATAGTTCCATTTTGACTAAATACTTGGTAAATTCTTTGTTATTTTCTGAAGGATAATCATCTACTTTTCTACCTGCAAATCCTTCTATAAAATACCATAGCATTTGAGCAGACTGCTTTGCCCCTTGGTTATTTTGATCGAAATATGGATTCATTTCATATAGTCCAAAAGAAGAAGTTTTATTGCTAAACCCTGCAAATCTTGACAACTGACAAGCCTCTTCGCCTGTCAAACCATTGGGCGATGTAACAGCATTGGCAGGAGCATCTGCACTTTTCACAGCAGACAGATCAAAACTAACAAAGTCCGCATTTCTTAAGACAGGTTCCATTTCAAAAATATCAGCTTTTATTTCTCCAAGACGAATAGCATCGTATCCTAGGCTTTCTATCATGTCAAGATGTTTTGGATTGGTGTAAAAGAGTTGATGTGCTAGATGCGTACAGCTAAAAAGAGAGTTGCCTTCGTGATTGAGCAAATGCCACAAAAACGAAGATGACTGTATTTCGTCCGTCTCCTCTATATCTATTTTTTCATCGATAACAGTCAAATCAATAGGATGTATACGATCTTGATAAGCCAAAAACTGACCATAAGTCATATCATGTCCGCCACCGATAATGATAGTCACTATTCGCTTATCCAATAAATCCTTTAGTAATGTCACTAAAGCTGTTTGCGTGTCTTTTACATGATGTCCATTTTTTATAGTACCTAAGTCTATAATTTTTGGCATTGTAAAATGACTGTGCAGTTTATATAATTCACGTTTGATATGAGCGATTCCTTTGCCACAACCATGATTGCCTGTAGAGGTTCTATCCTCTTCTATTCCTAAAATTGCAATTTGATAATCAGTGTCTTCAAATTGATTTGTAGTATTAAAAGTCACTTGCGCACCCAATTGTGTTGTAAGCCAAGTTTTATTTTTTTCTTGTATTTCTTCTAGCGAAACTGGTGTCAAAAAATCAGCAATCATGTATACATATATTTGGGATAAAGATACGATAGTTCATAGCTGGTTGAAATATAGATTTCGACAGGGCAAATGTTGAAAACAGTTTTATATATTTGAGCAATGGAAAATCAAGAAGAAACAACGAAAGCATTTTTAAAGCCTAATGGACCAATCATCCTTACTGGTGAATTTGAACTAGAGCAAGAAGATGGAAGTATTACAAAAGAAAAAAGAGTTGCGCTCTGTAGATGTGCTGCATCAGGCAAAATGCCTTATTGTGATGGAAGTCACAGTCGAATAGGATTTCAATCGAAATAACTTATTTCAACCCAACAAGCCCTACAAGGTCAAATCCGACAAAAGAACCTATTACAAATACAACGTATAAGGCAATGTAAATAAACCCAAAATATTTTGGTGTTTTTTTCATCAAGCCCAAAACAAGTAATAGTAAAGTTGCGATTATCATCATCGGGATACTAAAGTTGAAATATATCTCGTCATTGATACCAAAACTTTGTCCAGCGAAATATCCGACTAAAGTAGGAATACCCATTACGCATAATGTGTTGAATATATTCGAGCCTATTACATTGCCGAGAATCATATCAAACTGCTTTTTCTTAACCGCAGAAATCGTCACAGCTAATTCTGGCAATGAAGTACCTAGTGCAACTACAGTTAATGAGACTATATCTGTAGGAATTGTTAAAAGAACGGCTATTTCTTGGATAGCCATAGTTGTAAATTCAGCACCTATAAATATACCTGCTCCACTCAGAACAAAAAACAAATATGTTTTCCAAGTAATTTTCTCATCACTATCGTCATCATTGTCATCTTCTTCATGCGGATAAAGAACGATATAGACAATATAGCCAACCAATAAAGCACATGAAATAATCCCTTCCACCAAAGTAAATTTATGATCAAAAAGGAAATAGCCTAAAAGAAGAGTCGTAACAGCAAGAATCGTAAATTCAAATGCTTGCTTCTTGAAGTGAATCAAAAAACCTGTACTTATCAAAATTGCAACACCCGTTATCAATAGAATGTTAGACGTATTAGAACCGATAACAGTACCTGCAATAATCTCCGAATTTCCTTTCAAAATAGATGAAATACCTACAGCCAACTCGGGCAATGAAGTGCCAAAGGCAACAATAGTAGCTCCAATGATAAAAGCAGGAATTTTCATTTTGACACCAAACATCTCAGCAGTGTCAACAAAGTAATCGGCAGCTTGTAGAAGTATAAATAAAGCTACCCCTAAAACGGCAAACCACATAAGTATCATAAGTATCGGCATCAGTAGAAATTTTGGCAAATATACAACGGAAAGTATGTTTTAGTGAATTATCTCAAATTTGCCAATAGAATTTTGATTTCAGCATCAGAAATACTGTCTTTTTTTCCTTTATTATATATGGTAAAAAGAATAACTTTCGTATCGATTATTTTGACATAAGAAAGGATTCTTGCACCTCCACTCTTGCCTTTTCCTTTCGATTTTACAGAAAGTCGGATTTTGAAAACATTGTTTCCTAAAGCAGTTCCTTGATTTGGGTTTGCTGATAAAAGATCTATTAAATCTGAAAGCTCTTTCTTGAGAGAAGGATACTTTTTATATAAGCGTTTAAACTCTTTCTTGAAATTTTCGGATAATAAAACCTTATAGTTCATCCAGAAAATCTTT
>JBMZDS010000197.1:0-3134 GCA_049614465.1 Chitinophagales bacterium | reverse complement strand
ACCAAGCAGGTACTTACCAAGCAACCTTATTATATACTTTAACAGATTTCTAATAAGTTTTAATTTTTGGGTTAAAAAAGTCCTTTATCTATTTTGATAAAGGACTTTTTTTATGAATTAAGGTTGTATATACAACTTAAGATTTTTTATCTTTGCTTTATGATTGAGAATAATCAGTTTGAAAATATAGAGAATTACAATCCAAGATTGTGCGTAGCATCTAGAGCGATGAAAGTACAGCGCATTATCTCAGGAATATTCAGAAAGCATTTGAAAGGATTTGATTTGACTACGCCTCAGTTGAGTATGTTGTTTGTGTTGACCAAAGGGGGAGAGAAGTCACAAAAAGAATTGGCAGATAAGCTTTATTTGGAAAAATCATCTGTCAATAGAAATATAAAGAAACTTTTAGAGAAAAAATATATAGAGAATGTCAATTTTCCCTTGCTCGGAATTTCTTTCAAAGGAAAGAAATTGGTAGAAGAAGTAATACCATTTTGGCAAACAGCAATGGATGAGTGTGATAATATATTAGAGGAGGATGGAATAGCAGCTTTAGATTTAGTATTGAATAAATTAACCACAAAACAATAGAATTATGTTAGCATTAGGATTCATAGGATTAAGTGTATTCGTTTTTATACTCGTAATGATTGGATACAATCATACGATTTCTAAAACCTACAATTCGAGTAGTGAAAAGAAAAAAGCATGGATTTATTTCTTTGGGTTTTGGATAGTTTGGTTTGTGTATTTGACATTTCTCTCTACTCAAAATATCTTGGCAGGTTTAAGTCTACCACCTAGATTTTTATATCTATTGCTATTACCGTTAATTTTATTTATCATCTTTTTTGTCCGAAAATTCAAGGACAGTCCATTGGTGCACAATTTGCCTAAAACTTGGGTGTCGGGTATCCAAACCTATCGTATTGCAGTTGAGACTTTATTACATTTTACATTTGTCGCAGGAGTTATTCCTGCTTCAGCTACATTTAATGGTTTCAATTTTGATATTCTTGTGGGTTTATCCGCACCACTGATGGTGTTATTTTTCTTTAGAAAAACCAATTTTAATAAGATTATCGCTAAGCTATGGAATGTATGGGGCATCTTGATGATTTTTGTGGTAGTCGTAGTGATTGCAACATCCAATTATTTCCCTCAATTATGGGGAAGTGATGTTTCGTTAGTCGCCGATGAGTTTTTCCAATATCCATATCTTTTAGTTGCAGGTTTCTTGGCACCTTTAGCTATATTTTTACATGTGGTATCATTATTGCAATTGAGAAAATCATAACTTTGTATTCTTAAAATATTTACCCATATGATTTATAGAATTATTTTACTGTTAGTAGTAGTTGTTTTATTACAGCCATGTTCTCTTTTTGCACAAAATTGCATTGTAGATACTATCCCTACCAATACGTATGGTGGCTTTACAAGTGCTATAGTTGATGATGGAGATTATATTTGGCAAGGAAATTCTAATTATAAAATTTTGAAGCTATCAAAACTCGATGGTTCTATTATTTCTGAACTGGATATTGATGTAGCTCGTCCTTATGGAATGGAGTTGATAGGCAGCTATCTTTGGGTGACAGAGGGGCAGCATTTTACATCCAATGACAGTATTCATAAAATAGATACGCTGACGGGTATTACTGTAAAGAAAATTCCAGCAAAGTCTGCTACAAGCAATGAAACAGGTTTAGCATGGGATGGAGAATATCTTTGGCATTGTGAGCGAAATACTAGTCAGCTTTATAAAATAGACACCTTGAATGGCGATACTATTGATGTGAGAATCCTTGATTTGAACCTGCCGACAGCTTTATCTTTTGATGGCGATCACCTTTGGATTTCTGACAATCAGACACATAAAATATATCAATATGACACACTAGCCCGTACTTTTATTGATACAATAGATTATATAAGCCAATTCCCCAATGGTATGTCAGTCGATGGAGACTTTATGTGGGCTGCATACAATGAAACGGACTCGATATACAAAATTGATTTGCCTTGTGAAGCCTATTGTCAGGTTTTTGCTAGTCAATCTATTACGACATGCGATTCTGCTGAAATAAATGCCAATTGGTATTTCGCTTCACAAACGATAACTGACACATTGATGAGTGTTAATAACTGTGATTCTATCATTATAACCAATCTAACAATCAATAACGCTGTCACATCTTCCCAGAATCTAGCTGTTTGTGATTCTGTTCAAATTAATGGTACTTGGTATTTTGCTTCACAAACTGTGACTGATATTTTTCCAAATGCTGCGGCTAATGGTTGTGACTCAACGATGGTAACTGAGTTAGAAGTATATGAAAGTACATCATCTACAGAGGTTGTTTCAACATGCGATACGTATACATGGGCTGTTGATGGAATGACATATACTACAAGTGGAAACTATACGACTACGATTCCAAATGCTGCGAATTGTGATTCTGTGATTACATTGGACTTGACGATAAATGAAAGTACCTCATCTACAGAATCTGTTACAACTTGCGATACATATACATGGGCTGTCAATGGAATGACTTATACTGCAAGTGGAAATTATACGACTACGATAACAAATGCTGCGAATTGTGATTCTGTGATTACATTGGATTTGACGATAAATGAAAGCACCTCATCTACAGAATCTGTTACAACTTGCGATACATATACATGGTCTGTTGATGGAATGACTTACACAACGAGCGGAAATTATACAGCAATAATACCGAATGCTATGGGTTGTGATTCTGTTATCACATTAGATTTGACGATAAATAATGCAAATGCAAATATATCTCAAGCGGAAAATGTATTGACGGTAACTCTAGGGAGTGATACATATCAATGGCTAGATTGTGATAACAACTATAGCGAAATAATAGGGGAGACAAGCAACCAATTTACTGCAACACAAAATGGAAATTATGCTGTAAAAGTAACTGCAAATGGATGCGTAGATACTTCTGCATGTGTGCAAGTAATCTCAATAGGTATTCGAGAAAATCTAAGAAGTATTGATGCTCAAATAGCCCCAAACCCAACAGCAGGACAATTATATATTACATTACAAGAGCAACTCAATGATGTGACGATTTCGATCTATGACATTC
>JBMZDS010000196.1:0-3137 GCA_049614465.1 Chitinophagales bacterium | reverse complement strand
ACGGTAAGATATAATAATCGTAAAATCCTAATCGGACTGATGCAAGCGATTGGACTTGAAGGCAAAGAAACTGCTGCAATAATGTCTCTCGATAAATTGGATAAAATAGGTGTAGAAAAAGTCTTAGCAGAAATAGCAACGCTTGGAGTCAATGATGAAAACATTGCACTATTGAAAAAAGCAATTGAAACGAACTCTACGACTCATTTTTCTTCTTCAGATTTGATAGCAGAAGGTGAAAAAGAACTAGAATTAATTCAAAAAAATGCGCCAAGTAATGCAAAATTTGACATTACACTTGCAAGAGGATTAGATTACTACACAGGCTGCATATTTGAAGTAGTTAGCAACGAATTTGAGATTGGAAGTATAGGTGGTGGCGGTCGCTATGATAATCTAACAGAGATGTTTGGAAAAAAAGATTTGACTGGTGTGGGTATATCTTTTGGATTGGATAGAATATATGATGTTATTGAAGGATTAGATAAATTCCCAACAGCTTTGCAACAATCTTCTACACAAATTTTATTTACGCACTTTGATAGCGAAGCACAAGATTTTGCTTTTGAAAAAGTAAATGCACTACGAGAAAAAGGAATAGCGGCAGAAGTTTATCCCGACATTTCAAAAATGAAAAAACAGATGAAATACGCCAATGAGAAAAACATTGCTTTTGTATGTGTAATAGGAAGTCAAGAAATAGAATCAGGTCAATTGAGTTTGAAAAACATGGCTACTGGCGAGCAAACGGCTTGTAGTTTTGAAGAAATGATTGAATTGTTGAAAAATGTTTAACTGTTTCTTGTTGAATCGTTTAATAAATTCAGCGAATAAAGGAATAAATAGTTAAACGACTAAACAATAAAAATTATGACACATCAATTTTCTTTTGAAAAATTATCGGTTTGGCAAGATGCTCGTTTTTTTGTTAAAGAAATTTATCAAATCACTAAATCATTTCCAAGAGAAGAACAATTTGGTTTGACTAGTCAAATAAGAAGAGCAGCAGTATCTGTCTGCTCTAATTTAGCAGAAGGAACGGCTAGAATATCAATGAAAGAACAAGCACGATTTACTGAAATAGCTTACGGAAGCCTGATTGAAGTTCTCAACCAATTAATAATTGCTGTAGATTTAGATTTCTATTCAGAAAAAGAGCTAAATATAATGAGACCAAAAATTGAAAAACTAAGCAATCAAATTAATGCTTTGCGAAAAATGCAAATCAAACGATTCAACAGCTCAACAAAAAACAACTAAACAAAAAAAGATGCAAATCGACCACCAACATATCAGTATCGACCGAATAGCAAAAGCAATCTCTAATAAGGAAAAACTAAGTCTTTCTGAAGAAGCAAAAAATGCTATCCTAAAATGTCGTCAATACCTAGACAATAAAGTCAAAAATAGTGATAAATTGTTCTACGGTATCAATACTGGATTTGGTTCACTCTGCAATATCAAAATATCTAAAGAAGATACACAACAACTACAAGAAAATTTAGTAAAATCACATGCCTGCGGTGTTGGAAAAGAAGTTTCTGCGCCTATTGTAAAACTAATGATTTTACTAAAAATTCAGAGTTTGTCTTATGGACATTCTGGAGTTGCAATGACCACTGTTGAGCGATTGATAGATTTTTACAATCACGATATAATTCCTGTGGTTTATGATCCAGGATCGCTAGGAGCAAGTGGAGACTTAGCACCATTAGCACATCTGAGTTTACCGCTTTTAGGACTAGGAGATGTCTATTTTGAAGGTGAAAAAATAAGTGGCGCAGCTTTACTTCAAAAAATGAATTGGCAGCCATTAGAATTGCAATCTAAAGAAGGATTGGCACTACTCAATGGTACTCAGTTTATGGCAGCTTATGGCGTTCATCTATTGATAGAGGCAAAAGAATTGCTCCGAAAGATAAATACAATAGCCTGCATCTCACTTGATGCATACGACTGTCGCCCAGAGCCATTCAATCCACTAGTGCATCATGTCCGCAAACATCAAGGGCAGATAAAAACTGCTACTTTTGTCAATGAACTGCTTGCTGATAGCGATATTTTTCATCAAGAGAAAACACAAGTACAAGATCCTTATTCCTTTCGCTGTATTCCACAAGTACATGGTGCTAGTACAGATGTTCTTCGTCAAGTCGAAGCAACATTTACTACCGAAATCAACAGTGTCACAGACAATCCTAATGTATTTCCAGATGAGGATATGATTATCTCAGGCGGCAATTTTCATGGTCAGCCGCTTGCAATGGCTTTAGATTATCTAAAACTAGCCCTTGCAGAGTTAGGAAGCATAGCCGAACGAAGAATTTATCTTTTAATGATGGGAGAAAGAAATCTACCTGCTTTTCTAGTCAATAATCCTGGTCTAAACTCCGGTTTTATGATTGTACAATATACCGCTGCTGCATTGGTGTCAAAAAATAAACAACTCTGTACACCTGCCTCAGCTGATACTGTTCCTTCGAGCAATGGACAAGAAGATCATGTAAGTATGGGCGCAAATGCCGCTACGCAATGCTTAGAAATCTTTGAGAATCTTAAAGAAGTCGTTGCGATTGAATTATTTGTATCCGCTCAAGCTCTTTCTTTTAGAAAAAACAAAAAAACGGCTTCCAAACTAACTCAACTAATCGCTCAATACCGAGAAAAAATACCATTTGTAGCAGAAGACAGAGAAATGTATACTTTGATGCAAGAGAGTAAGGAATTTTTGAATGAGATTTAAGTAACTTAGCTAAAAAAACCTATTCTCAACTACGTAATTATTATAGAAAATTTGATTTATGGATTATGAAAAACTAAAAAAATACTATCAAAATCAAATACGAAAGGAGTAGTTCTATCAATTGTAATCATTATGTTAGGACTATTGTTTTTATTCGATTCAATCCTATTTTCTGAAGAAAAAGCCACTATTTCTATTGTTATTGGATTATTAATTGGCTTAGGTATCTCTGCGATAGGAAGTATAGCATTGAATAGAATGTTAGGAGATAAGATAAAAGTAATGCGAGATACTCACCCCTTACTAAATGCGATTAAAAATGGACACAAAGATTATCTTGTTTGGGTCTATATAGAGCAAATCAATACAAAAATTGGGAACGATGGCCCGACTG
>JBMZDS010000195.1:0-3161 GCA_049614465.1 Chitinophagales bacterium | reverse complement strand
TGTTACTCTTTTATGACATTCAGTGATTAATATGCAAGAAATTTTATCATCTATAGCCGTTTTTGGACTTTCTACCGTCAAGTTTTTGTTGGGGTTGGTCACTGCTATGCTCAATCAAGAATTGGGCTTGATACCATCTTATGTACTCACTGTAGGTGGAGGTATTGTAGGTGTTTTTATTTTTACTTATTTTGGTGATTTTATATTAAAAGCATGGCAGCATTTTTTTCCAGGTCGTACGAAACGAATTTTTACAAGTTGGAATCGTTTCTTAGTCAAGTTTCGTAGAAATTTTGGCGTCACAGGTATTGCTTTTCTTACACCTATATTATCCATTCCTATTGGTATTTTCTTGTCACTTTCTGTGGAGCAGAAAAAAGGTAAAATAATTGGTCTTATGGCACTTTCATTTGTCGTTTGGGCTAGTGTTTTCTTTCTACCTCTTCACTTTTTTGATTTCAACCTACGCGATTTTATAGTAGGATTATTTTAATCACATATTTACAATAGAAAATCCCTATTTTCGCAATCCAATCATTTATTTTTTATGCAAAAGAAGAAAAGTTTTAACGTCTACTTACCATTTATTTTTGCCATGGTTTTGGCTTTAGGTGTTTTTATGGGGTATCTTATTAGCCTGCATTCGCTAGGGAAGGAACAAATATTTACTGATAATGGCGAGAGTACTAAGTTTGATAAAATACTTGATTATATAGAAGTTCATTATGTAGATACACTCGATCGAACTGATATAGAAGAAGAAGCGATTAATGAATTGCTTTCTAATCTTGATCCTCATTCATTTTATATTCCTCCGAGAGAGTTTGATGCTGTACAAGAAGACTTGCAAGGCAATTTTGAGGGAATAGGAGTTGAGTTTTTTATTGTCAATGATACAATTACTATAGTCACACCTATCGCTGGTGGTCCTTCAGAGGCATTAGGGATATTGGCTGGTGATAAGATAGTGGCTATCGAAGATACTGTAGTCGCTGGTATCGGTATAGAAAATTCTGATGTAGTCGCAAAGTTGAGAGGAGAAAGAGGAACAAAAGTAAATGTGACGATATTACGCAATGGACAAGAAACGGATTATACGATTGTTCGTGATAAAATACCATTGTATAGTGTAGATGTTTCGTACATGGTTACAAGCGATATTGGTTTGATAAAAATCAATCGATTTAGTGCTACAACTTACGAAGAGTTTGATGCAGGACTACAAAAATTGGTCAATGCGGGAGCAAAGAAATTAATACTCGATTTGCGCCAAAACCCTGGAGGATATATGGGAACCGCTGTGCAAATAGCAGATGAATTATTAGCAGGGGAAAAATTGGTCGTTTATACAGAAGGGAAAGCTTATCAGCGTGTAGATTATTATGCTGACAGACCTGGTAATTTTGAACAAGGTGATGTCGCTGTGTTGATAGATGAAGGTTCTGCATCAGCAAGTGAAATACTGGCTGGAGCAATTCAAGATTGGGATAGAGGAGTAGTGATAGGTAGACGCTCTTATGGGAAAGGATTGGTGCAAGAACAATTTGATTTTCAGGACAATTCTGCTTTGCGTTTGACAATCGCTCGTTACTATATTCCATCTGGAAGATGTATTCAGAAACCGTATGATACAGACAATATGGAAGACTATTATTATGAAGTCTATGATAGATATGATAATGGCGAATTTTTTGAAGGAGATAGTATGAAGCATGTGGATAGTCTGATGTATACTACTCAAATATTGGGTCGTGAAGTGTATGGTGGAGGTGGTATTATGCCAGATATTTTTGTGTCAGCAGATACATCATTGACTAGACCTATTGTCAATGAATTGCGTAGCAAAATTCCTGAATTTGTGTATGATTATTATGCAAAGCATGTCGATGATTTTCAAGATTTTTATGGAGAGAATGATTTCAAGAATAGCTATAAAATAAGTGAAAATTTATTTGATGAGTTTGTTGCTGTTGCAAAATCTAAAGGATGGGATGGCGATGAAATGGCACTAGAAACCAAACATAAAGACTATTTGAAGCAAGTATTGAAAGCATTTTTAGCAAAGCAAATATTCCAAAATGAAGGATATTTCCTTATTTTGAATGAGATAGATCCTGTTGTACAGCAGGCAGTAGAAGAATTGAATAAAGGGATAGATTTAGAATAGAAAAAGAATGAATTTAGCAATAGAAAATAAAAATGCACTCGTTTGCGGAGGTAGCAAAGGAATAGGAAAAGCAACAGCTATTGAATTAGCAAAATTGGGCGCAAATGTCACTTTGGTTTCTCGTAGTGAGGAAAGTCTCAAAAAAGCAATACAAGATCTAGATACTTCTCTTGGGCAGCAACATGACTATTTATCTATAGATTTTTCTGATGTGAAAAATGTAGAAGTTGGTATCAAATCTTATCTAGATGCTACTAAAAAGAATTTCCATATCCTTATTAATAATACGGGAGGTCCTGCAGGTGGAGCGATAGAAAAAGCAGGATTGGACGAATTTATTTCAGCATTTAATAATCATCTGCTTTGCAATCATGCACTTGTACAACTTTTGCTAGAAGGAATGAAGACTGATAGCTATGGTCGTGTTATTAATATTATTTCTACTTCTGTAAAAGCTCCGCTAAAAGGCTTGGGCGTGTCAAATACGATAAGAGGAGCAGTGGCTAATTGGGCAAAAACGATGGCAAACGAACTAGGTGCTTATGGCATTACAGTCAATAATGTATTGCCAGGTGCTACAGGTACAGAGCGTCTTTCGGCTATTATAGGCAATAAAGCGAAGAAGCTGAATGTCTCAGAAGATGAAGCAGCAACTCAAATGAAAAATATAATTCCTTTAGGACGATTTGCAAAACCAGAAGAAGTGGCATCTGCCGCAGCATTTCTCTGTACACCTGCTGCAGCATATATCAATGGTATCAATCTACCTGTAGATGGTGGACGTACACCCGCATTATGATTTTAAACTTTAAAAAAGTGATATGAAGTTATCCAATATTTCTACAACTCCGCCTAGTGATTTGTCAAAAGATAAAATCAAAAAAATTCAATCATGTACTAATTGTGGTAAAAGTACGTCTAATAAAAAGTTTTGCAGTCGTTCATGTTCAAATATAATAAATAAACGTAAAAACAATCAAGTAAATAAATGTAT
>JBMZDS010000194.1:0-3173 GCA_049614465.1 Chitinophagales bacterium | reverse complement strand
TAAAACCAAGCGGTAAAAGATAAAACGGAATTTTTGTAAAAAGTCCGTCCATACTGTAGTAAAGTAATGGAATAATTGCTAATAAGGCAAAAGCTATAGCTACTTTAGATAACGACAATTGTAGTTTTCTCTTTTTGAATAAAAAAACAACAATCAGAGACAATGCGGCTCCTGTCAAGCTCAAAATGGCAGAAATATCCTGTTCGAATCCATCAAAGGAAGCTAAACTTGATGGTTCTAAAAATGAAAATGCACCTAATACACCTGATGCTAAAAATAAAAATATACTTTGGATACGCTGAATCATAACTGTAAAATTAAGAATTAGGAATTAGGAATTAGGAATTTTTTGTACTTTTCTTACAAGATGTAAAATTCTGAATAACAAAGCTCTTACGAGAACAAAAGGTAGTACCTTTGTGTACTTATATATGCAGCGTTATTTTTTACATATTGCTTATGATGGTACGGACTATTGTGGATGGCAGCGACAAGCGAGTTCTCCTACAGTACAGCAAGCGATAGAAGATGTTGTTAGCAAAATTTTTGATCGAAAAGTAAATGTTCTTGGCTGTGGACGGACAGATAGTGGCGTACATGCTAGCGAATACTATGCGCACTTTGATGCACCGATAGAACGGAATAATCTCGAAAAAGCATTGCGATTTACATTTCCAAAAAATATAGCACTGAAGCGATTGATATCTGTGGCAGAAAATTCACATGCACGATTTGACGCTACAGAGCGAAGTTATAGATATCATATTCATGCGATGCCTGATCCATTTTTGTGGCGGTATAGTTATGAAAGAGATTTTCGTACTTGGAATCATGATTTGATACAAGAAGCGTGTGAAATTTTCACGACTTATGACAATTATGAGCAACTCTGCAAAAATAATCCTGATATCAAAGTGCACAATTCCAAAGTATTTGTAGCAGACTGGAAAAAAATCAATGATAATCAAATCACTTTTGATGTAAGTTCTAATCGATATCTGCACAATCAAATTCGTAGGATGGTGGGTTGTCTTATCGATATAGGTAGAGAAAGATTTAGTCTCGATGATTTAGAAAAAGCTATGCGGGACAATCACCCTTTACCATATATCTCTACAGCTGCTCCTGAAGGTTTATTCCTCTGCGATATAAAATATCCCTACCTTTGATTTTTTAGAAGAGAATGGATAAAAATCAAACAGGAAATATTTTTGACTTTAAGATGCTCAAACGAGTTTTGCAGTATGCTTCGCCATATAAAAAACTCTTTGGTTTCTCGTTGCTGATGATTTTAGCATTGTCTCTTGCAGGTCCTTTTCGTCCAAAATTGATACAAATCGCTATTGATAATCACATCTCAACTCATGATTGGCTTGGAGTGAAACGAATGGTCTTGATTTTAGTAGTGATTTTGATTTTTGATGCTATTTTTCGTTATTTCTTTATGTATAGTTCTCGTTATTTAGGGCAGCTTGTTATCAAAGATATGCGTGTAAAAGTGTTTCGTCACATTATGAATATGCGATTGAAGTATTTTGATACAACAGCAATTGGGACTTCGACTACTCGCACGGTCAATGATATTGAAACAATCAATCAGATTTTTACGCAAGGATTGATGCAAATAGTCGCAGATGTATTATTGATGCTCGTGATTCTGATTTGGATGTTTGCTGAAAATTGGAAGCTGACATTGATTAGTATAGTTACACTCCCTTTGTTGTTTTGGGCGACTTATATTTTTAAAGAAAGTGTAAAAGGGGCGTTCCAAAAAGTCCGTAATGCCGTTTCGGATTTGAATGCTTTTCTACAAGAACATATTACAGGCATGAAAATCGTACAGATTTTTGCAGCAGAAAAACAAGAGTATCAAAAGTTTCATAAAATCAATACAAAGCATAAAAATGCGCTTGTGGAAGCTGTTTTTTATTATTCAGTTTATTTTCCTGTGGTAGAGATTTTATTATCTATTGCTATTGGTCTGATGATTTGGTTGGGCGCTACCATGATTTTTGATGGTACGCTTATGAGTGGAGATATGCAAAGGGAAGAGCAAGTAGGTATTTTATTCGCTTTTGTACTTTGGATAAATATGCTTTATCGTCCTGCACGTATGTTGGCAGAGCGATTCAATACTTTGCAGATGGGTATCGTAGCTTCCGAAAGAGTATTTAAACTACTAGATAGAGAAGAGACGATAGCCAATAATGGTAATGTAAAAGATAAATCTATTGCTGGAAATATAGATTTTCAAAATGTTTCTTTTGCTTACACAGATGGTGATTATGTGCTGAAAGATATTAGTTTTTCACTCAAAAAGGGGGAGACACTTGCTATCGTAGGAAGTACAGGCTCTGGTAAGAGTACAATTATCAATGTGTTATCTCGTTTGTATCCTATTGCAAAAGGAAAAGTATTATTAGATAATATTGATTTTCAAGATTATGATTTAGACTTTTATCGTTCGCAGATATGTACAGTGTTGCAAGATGTATTTCTTTTTTCGGGAACGATAATAGATAATGTTCGTTTATATGATAAGACGATTTCTATCGAAAAAATAAAAGCTGCTGCAAAAATGATAGGTGCAGATGAGTTTATAGAGAAACTGCCTGGTGGATACGATTATGAAGTAATGGAGAGAGGAGCTACGCTTTCACTCGGACAGCGACAATTGATCTCTTTTTTGCGTGCATTAGTGTTTGAGCCGTCAATATTAGTGCTTGATGAAGCGACATCTTCTGTAGATACAGAAACAGAACAAATCGTACAACATGCGATAGATAAGCTTGTCACAGACCGTACATCTATCGTTATCGCCCATCGCCTTTCTACAATACAAAATGCAGATAAAATCATTGTACTGGACAAAGGAAAAGTATTAGAAATAGGTAATCCAAAAGAATTGCTTCAAATTGAGGATGGACATTTTAGAAAGCTATATGATGCTCAATTTGATAAAGAAGTGAGTTAATCTTTTAAAAAACAATTCAGTCTTATATTGTTTGACATACTGCAGATAGTATTTTTGAATGAGAAACTGACCTTAAGAAAAAATGCGTTAAGAAAATAAGAACCTAAGCAAAAATAACAAACACTAATGTGAAAATGAAAATAGTAAGCACAGCAAATATTTAAAATAAGATTTTGAATGAGATTGCTTATTTTATTTC
>JBMZDS010000193.1:0-3183 GCA_049614465.1 Chitinophagales bacterium | reverse complement strand
CAAATACAATTGTTAGCAGACGACAAAAGTTATGACTATGTATTTGACAAATCGAGTGGAAAAATGCTCTTTGCTAATGAGAGACATGATAAATCTGATGATATTTTACAAGCACTAGATTAATAAATAACAAATAATAACAACCGATATAGGTGGGCTTTCACCGAAAAGTCTATTTTTGCAACCATTTTTGAAAAATAATAAAACAATAATAATGAAAAGATTAATCACGATTTTTGCAGTAGCAGCTACAATGATGTTGAGTTTTACTGCTAATGCACAACAAAAATTTGGACACGTAAATTCGCAAGAAGTATTTTACTCAATGCCAGAAGTAGCGGCTGTAGAGCAAGAACTTATCGCTAAAGGTCAAGCACTAGAAGCACAAATAGGAATTTTGTACACACAGTACGAAACTTTAGTAGTAGATATTCAAGAAAACGGACCATCTTGGATGCAAGCTGTATTAGAGGCAAAATACAATGAAGTATACTTACTAGAAGAAAAAATCATGCTAGCAGAAGAGCAAGCACAAACAGAATTGTACAACATGGAGATGGAAAAACTAGCTCCTATAGAAGAAAAAGCATACAATGCTATACAAGCTGTAGCATCTGCTAATGGATATACATACGTATTAGATTCGTCAGTAGGCGTATTTTTAGTATTGCCAGAAGGCGATGACTTGACTAATATGGTAAAAGCACATTTAGGAATAGCATACTAATGGACACTCGTCCTATAGGCATATTTGATTCTGGAATTGGCGGCCTATCGGTCGCCAATGCTGTTTATAGGCACTTGCCCAATGAGCAACTTATCTATTTTGGAGATACCGCACATCTGCCTTATGGAGACAAATCGCAATCACTTGTCAAAGAATTCTCTCTAGGCATTACTGATTTTTTATTGCAACAAAAAGGCTGTAAAGCTATCGTCATAGCCTGCAATACAGCATCAGCTGCAGCATACGAATATATCCGTGACTCACACAAAGGGAAGCATCCTATTATCAATGTCATCGATCCAATTATAGAAGCAATAGTAGAAGACAAATCCATAAAAAAAGTAGGAATAATAGCAACAAAAGGAACAATAACTTCAGGCGTTTATCAAGAAAAATTGTCTCGCAGAAAACCTGATATAGAATATGTAGCACTAGCGACTCCTATGCTCGTTCCTATGATAGAAGAAGGATTTGGAAATGACAATATCAGCCATACATTGATAGAGAACTATCTCGAAAACCCAATCTTTGAAGATATAGATGCTTTGATTTTAGGTTGTACACATTATATCATGATACGAGATGAAATCAATACTTTTTTTAAAGGAAAAATAAAATTATTTGACTCTACAGACATCGTTGCACTAAAATTGAAAAGCATATTGAACAATGAAATGCTTTTGAATGAAACTTCACAGGCAGAAAATCAGTTTTATATATCAGACATCAATCAAGATTTTAAAAATTCAGCCAATAGATTTTGGGGAGAAAACATTAATTTAGAAGTCTCTAATCTTTGGAAATAAAAATAGAAAAATGAAAAAATTTAGTTTGCTATTTATAGCATTAGTTAGCATTTTTACTGCATTTGCACAAGATGAAGAAGGAATAGATTTCTTTCACGGCACATTTGAAGAAGCAAAAGCACTAGCAGAAGAAGAAGGCAAATTGATATTTATGGATGCTTATGCCACATGGTGTGGTCCGTGTAAGCGTATGGCAGCGAATGTTTTTCCATTAAAATCAGTAGGTGATTTTTACAATCGAAACTTTATCAATCTAAAAATGGATATGGAGAAAGGCGAAGGAAAAGATCTTGCTAAAACATATGGTGTGAGTGCATATCCTACACTGATTTTTATAGACAGTGAAGGAGAAGTAGTTTATCTAACTAAAGGAGCTCGTGATGAAGCGGGACTTTTAGCTGTAGGAAAGCAAGCTCTTTTACCTAATCAGGCATTGATAGATGAACTACAAGCACAGTGGGACAATGGCGACACTGAACCTGCTTTTCTTAAGTCATGGATAAAAGTACAAGCGGTACTCAATGAGAACTATGATGAACCTATGAAATTGTATGTAGATCAATTGAGTACAGAAGATAAAATCAATGATGACAACGTAGCCTTTCTATTTGATTACGCCAATCATGTAAATTCTCCTGCTTTAGCTGTTATCTATGATTTTGAAGACTATTACAAAGATATTTATGCAGAGAAATACGATGAAAAGTTACAAGATATCGCCAAAGGAACATTCAATAAAGCGGTAACAGACAAAGATGAATCTCTACTAAGAGAAGCGCAAGCCATGTTAAAGAAAATAAAAGCAGACAACTATAAAGAACAATCAGCTATTTATGAAGTGACTTACTACGGAAAAGTAAAAGACTGGGAAAACTATGATAAAACGGTCACTTCTTTTCTCAAAAAGTATAAAAAAGATGACGATGCTGCACTTCGCAATGTCGCTTGGAACTACTACATGTATATAGATGATGAGTCAAAACTTGAAAAAGCTGAGAAATGGACACAAGATGCCATTGCGATTAATAATAACTATGAAAACAATCTATCTCAAGCCTATCTTCTATACAAACTAAAGCAATATAGTGAAGCACAAGATGCCATAGAATATGCTTTAATATTAGCAGAAGAAGATCAAAAGAAAAAAGATAATGCCCAAATGCTGTATGACAATATCTATAGCAAACTAGAAGAAATGAAAACTGAATAAGAAGAAAAGCTGTATATTCACTACTCATTGACTAACCTACAGTAGTATTCCTACAAAAAATAAAACTATGAAAAATAAAATATTAGGCGCATTTTTGATGATAGCTATCTTACTAGCATCATGTGGAGACGGATGTAAAAATGTAGAATGTCTCAATGGAGGTGTATGTGATGAAGGTACATGCATGTGTCCAGATGGATATATAGGAGATGATTGTGGTGAAGCTGTTAATGCTGCTTACTTAGGAGAATGGGAAATGCCTTGTGCGGGAAGTATCAATATCATAGGACTAGGTGAACAAGAAATCCCTGAACTTACAACTACTATCAACCTTGAAAGCAATGGTACTCCAAATGAAATTGCATTAGATTTCACTATTCCATTAGTCAATCTTCCTATCAACCTTGTAGGAGTAGTAGGAGATGATGGTGTTATTACTT
>JBMZDS010000192.1:0-3207 GCA_049614465.1 Chitinophagales bacterium | reverse complement strand
TCGAACCCAGGACCCCATCCTTAAAAGGGATGTGCTCTACCAGCTGAGCTACTGACTCTCCGTTTAAAGGACTGCAAAGATAAGAGCAATTCAAAAAATTGCAAACCTTTTTCAAAAAAAATATTATTATTTTTCTAAAACATCCGCTAATAGCTGTGAATACTGAATAAAACCACTCAAATTATTATGCTCACCACCTTCTACGGTGATAAATGTGCATTTCTCCTCCCCTACACAGGCTGCTAAATTTTCACCACTTTGATATTTTATGACATTATCATTCGTGCCATGTATGATATGGATAGGACAATCTACCTTAAGAATGTTTTCATTGGATGGTAAAGGATATCGAAGCAATAATCTAGTAGGAAAAATAGGAATGACACGCTTCACTACATCATTGAGATTGTAATAAGGTGTTTCGAGAATCAAATGTTTAGGATTATTATCACTCGCTACTTTAGTTGCCATCCCAGTACCGATAGAACGTCCATAGACAATGATTTGACTTTCATCATATTGCTGCGCAAGGTCATCATATATATACTGGATATCTCCAAATAAATTCTGTTCTGACATTTTTCCCGTACTCTTACCATAAGTACGATAATCTATAATCAACAAATCATATCCTCTTGGTAAAAAATCTTGATACAACCATCCCCAATCATCAAGGCATCCTGCATTGCCATGCAAATAGAATACTACTCCTTTCGAGTTTTCAGCCTTAAAATGTAGTGCATTGATTTTACCAGCATTAGGTGTATCATACATTTTTTCATCAAAATCTACAGAAAACTTATACTGATAATCTTGCTCTAATTCTCTAGGGTGAAAAATAAAACTCTCTTGATAAAAATAAAATGCTGTACAAATCAGCAAGTAAATACTACAAATAGCAATCGCTAAGCCCATTAGCCCCTTTTTCATTAAAATTTTAGCATCAAATCTACCATTCTAGTCGCATAGCCCATTTCATTGTCATACCATGCGATTAGTTTTGCTGTATTGCCCTGTACTTTAGTCAAGTCTCCTTGAAAAATACACGAATACGAACTGCTCTTAATGTCTGAAGAAACCAAAGCTGCTTCTGTATATTGCACAATTCCTTTCATTGAGCTATCGGCCGCTTTTTTGAAAAGTGAATTTATTTCCTCTCTACTGGTTTCTTTTTTCAATACTACTGTAAAATCTGTCAAAGAACCTGTAAGTACTGGTACACGTGTAGCCATCCCATCAAGTTTCCCTTTCAATTCGGGCAAAACCCAACCGACCGCCTTAGCTGCTCCAGTACTGGTAGGAATGATAGACTCTGCAGCTGCTCTTGCTCTACGCATATCTTTCTTGTGAGGTGCATCATGTAATCGCTGATCGCCAGTATATGCATGTACTGTATTGAGAAAACCTGATTCTATACCTATATTTTCATGCAATATTTTTGCCATAGGCGCAAGACAATTGGTTGTACATGAAGCATTTGATATAATGACATCATCTTTTGTGACTTCATTATCATTCACGCCCATTACTATTGTCTTGATATCTGCTCCTGCAGGTGCTGATATAACTACTTTTTGCGCACCGCTTTCTATATGTTGCATTGCTTTTTCTCTACTACGATAAAAACCTGTACACTCTGCTACTACATCAACTTTCAAGTCTGCCCAAGGAAGATTTTTAGCTTCTCGCTCACTAAAAAGAGGAATTTGCTGTCCGTCTACTATTATATGTTTTTCATCAAAATCTACTTCCCCATCAAAACGACCATGTGCTGTATCGTATTGAAGTAAGTGTGCAAGCATTTTAGCATCTGTCAAATCATTTATTGCGACAACTTCTATTCCTTTTGCTTTTAGGTTTCTATAGGTCAATCTGCCTATTCTCCCAAATCCATTTATTGCTATTCTCATCTATTCTATTTTTATATTGATAAAATATCAACTACTCGTAGTAGTTCTTCATTTAATGTATTCTCATTTTTTATGGCTTTTTCAAATGGAACATAGCACACTTGATTGTTTTGTTGTCCTATCATTACATTTTTCTGCCCATCTAGCAAAGCATCTATACTGGCAACACCTAGTCTACTTGCTAAGACTCTATCTTTTATTGTAGGGCTTCCGCCTCTTTGTATATGCCCAAGTACAGTTACTTTTATTTCATAACTATCATCCATTGCTCCGATAATATTGGCAAGTTCGGTTGCATTACCGTTCTTATTGCCCTCACCTACAATCACGATATTGGATTTTTTACGATTTTTCTTTCCTTTACGTATTTGTGTCAACAAATCTTTAGGCTCAATGTGTGTTTCGGGCAACATTACTGCCTTTGCTCCTGTAGCAATAGCACATTGTAAAGCGATAAAACCTGCATCTCGTCCCATGACTTCGACAAAGAAAAGACGATTGTGCGAAGTGGCAGTATCTCGAATCTTATCAATAGCATCCATTGCATTGTTGCTCGCTGTATCATAGCCAATAGTAGCATCTGTACCAAAGATATCGTTATCAATAGTCCCTGGCAATCCTACAATAGGAATATTATATTCTGTAGAAAAGATAGATGCCCCTGTAAAAGTGCCATCACCTCCTATGGCTACTAATGCATCAATCTGATGTTCTTTAAGATGATTGTAGGCTTTTTCTCGTCCTTCTTTCGTCATAAATTCTTTAGAGCGAGCACTTTTGAGTATTGTGCCTCCTCTATTGATGATATGGGATACAGAACGAACATCAAGACTGATAAAATCACCTTCTATCATACCTTCATATCCCCTATATATTCCTACTACTTCTACCTCATGATATATTGCCGAACGAACAACTGCGCGTATAGCAGCATTCATACCCGAAGAGTCTCCGCCTGAAGTAAATACGCCTATTTTTTTGATGGACTGTGTCATAGCTTCATCAAAAATACGGCAAAGGTTTTAGATAATACTAAACTATATCAAGAACTTAGCAGTTTAATTCTGCTTTACTTTCAACAAGCCTTTAATCATTCCAACATAAATAGAATTGTCAGGACCAATAGATAAGGGTCCCCAGCCATTGTCAAAAATATCAAATGTTTCTAAAATCTTAATCATGTTGATTGGTTCTGGACGAGCGACTGGAATTGTAAGAAGGACTTCACCTGTTTCATAGCTAATTCCTATTATTCCCCACATACCATCGTCTATTATTTTCTTTCTACGATGATGCT
>JBMZDS010000191.1:0-3213 GCA_049614465.1 Chitinophagales bacterium | reverse complement strand
CATGACTTAAGTGTGATCTGTTTAAATCAATAATTGCACTATTCATTCCTGTGATTGAAGCACCAATACTATATTTCAAAGCAAATCTTTTGCCCATATAGCCTAATGACTTGACCTCATCTTGAGCAAAAGCAGATGCACAAAATGAAAAAATCAATCCTAAAGTAATCGTTAATCTTAAATTTTTCATAGTCTTATAGTTTAGAGATTTTATCAAGTGTGCTATATGTTTTTGCTTTTAACAAAGCATCTGTTTTCTTATAGTTTAGTGGTGTATAATCGACATATACCATTTCGCCTGTCTTTACATTGTACAAAATATTGAAATGAAGCATGTAATGCGACATTGATCTATTGTGCGGAATCGTATACAACAATGAAGGTGGGAAATATACTCCTGCCATAATCATTCCTATTTTTCTTCGAAAAGAATTTTCTCTAATTGATATCGCTCCTGACCACATAAAATATTCAGTCCCAAATTCTTCAACCAATTCTTCAATTCTCTCTGGTTCTATATTTGAGAATTGTACGCTTTCATCTAAATCAGCTATTTCAGAAAACCATTCTTTGATAAGTGCCGATGATTGTAATGTTTCGACATCACTTTCTTTTGCATTTCTTGGATCTAGCAACTCAATATCTATATTAATTGCTTTTTTCTCCCCCATTTTTTCTAATGTCTCACTATACCAAACTTGTCCATCTTCAGATTCAAAATGATCGTAATTGTCTTTATCGACCAATCCTACTTTTGCATAGAAAGGATCCACTACTACTATTTTTTCTATATCTAAAGATTCTACATCTTCGTTTTTCTTTTTCTTTGAAGAAATTTCTTCCTTTTTAGCAGTCTTTTCTTCTTCTATTACTTCTTCTTGCTTTTCAAATACATCTGTAAACAAATCATCCTGCAAGTAATCAATAAAAGCATACTCATAATATTCTCCTTTTGATTCTTCTGAGTTTTGTTCTTTTATCTTGTCATACTTATTACTTTTCTCCTCTTCTTCTTCCTTTTCTTTTTCCTTTATTTTATCATATTTAGAACTTGTTTTCTCATCCATTGGACCTTCTTCTATCTCTTGTTCCTCAGCCTCTTCTTCTGACTCTTCTTCAACTACATTCTCTTCTTCGCTCTCTTCTGCTTCTACTGGTTCTTCTTTTTCTACATAGACTTTCGTTTTCAAGTCTTTAAGATATATTTTCTCCTCATCCATCATTTCATATGCCATAGCATTAAAAAGATTCTCCAACTGCTGACTATCTTGATTGTCTTTATATAACTTATAGATATATGCTGTAGCCATTGTATTGAGTCCTTCTCTATCACTACCTACTAGCTGATCGAACATATAATACAATTGCTGCGATTCACCTTGCAAATCTTCTTCAATATCTATCTTTTGACAAATCAACTTCTCTCGCTCATTTGCATGAATAGCTATCATGTGTAAGTTCTTAGCAATACTCAGCTGTAAATAAAAATTGTCAGGATAATCTTGCAACAACAAGTATGAATTGTAAATAGACTCTTCGTATGCTCCATACAAAGTATACAATCTAGACATTTCAAATCTCGCTATTTTTTGTACTGCTTTAAATTCGCTTTTAGAAACCAAATACTTCTCTCCACCTTCTTTAGCAGATTCTTCTATAAATTCTTGAATCGTCTCCTTTCTATCATCAGCTAGCGGATGTGTCATTCTATCTTCATCTGCTTCTTCATAAAAAATAGACGGATCTATTTCACTGACTTCTTCTAGGAAATATTCTTCAGGAATTTTGAAATACTCATTCTCAAAAATAGAGACATCAAATGGAATAACATCAAATGGCAAGTACGAATACTTTAGTACATCAAACGTCTCTTCTATCGACTCTATAGAATAATTAGATCCTTCATACAATTCAAATCCATGCTCATCTGCACTTTCCTCTATATCTTGAGAATATTGATATTTAGCCAATTCTTTATCACTATATGATAAATGCTTATAAATTCCTTTCCCTTTTTCAATATTTTCTTTCTCTACAAATTTTTCAAGGGCATCTTGCTCTACATAGTGACTTATCTCATGCGCTAGTATAAATGCCAATTGACTTTCATTTTGCAATTGAGCAATCAGTCCAAGATTGATAAGAATGATTCCATTATTAAACGCAAATGCATTGGTTTGTGTAGACTTATATGTATAAATACTTATTTCATCTCTCAAGTCTTTATCATGTGCTAATAATTTGTCAGCTACTTTATTGATATAATTCGTCACCGAATCACCAAAAAGCACACGTCCTGAACGCAATAAATCATCTGTACTAAAACTACTTTCTACTAAAAACTCTTCTTTGACTTTCTTTTCTTTCTTAGAGCTCCCTTCTGTAAAATCTTCTATTTCAGCTTCGATTTTTTCACTAGATTTTAAAAGAAAATCTTCTGGAATGTCTCCTTTAGATTCAAGTGGAGTATAATCTTGAGCTTGAAGCACCATACTCCCTAAAAGAAACAATAATAACAATTGCTTTTTCATACTTATAAGTGGGGTTTAATTGAAATGCAATAATACTTTAATTTCAGTAAAATACATAAAAAAATGCCGCTACGATTTGTAACGGCATTTCAAATATTTTTACAAGAAAATATTAAGCTGTCACGCCCAATACTTCTGCCATAGTTACTCCTATATCAGCAGGAGAGTCTACTACATGAATACCACACTCACGCATGATTTTCATTTTTGCAGCAGCTGTATCATCTGCTCCACCTACGATAGCTCCAGCATGTCCCATAGTACGACCTTCTGGTGCAGTTTGTCCTGCGATGAACCCAACTACAGGCTTAGTTCCATTAGCTTTTACCCATGCCGCAGCTTCTGCTTCAAGTGTTCCACCTATTTCACCTATCATTACGATTCCTTCTGTTTCAGGGTCATTCATCAATAATTCTACTGCCTCTTTAGTCGTTGTTCCGATAATTGGATCACCACCGATACCAATTGCTGTTGTGATTCCCATCCCAGCTTTCACTACTTGGTCAGCAGCTTCATAAGTCAATGTTCCTGATTTAGAAACGATACCGATTTTTCCTTTTTTGAAAACAAATCCTGGCATGATACCTACTTTTGCTTCATCAGCCGTAATGACTCCTGGGCAATTTGGCCCTACCATACGACAATCTTTGTCAGCGATAAATGCTTTCACTTTTGTCATATC
>JBMZDS010000190.1:0-3231 GCA_049614465.1 Chitinophagales bacterium | reverse complement strand
ATCAAGAAATTGTGATAGGAGAGACAAGTCCTACTGAAATGATTCCATAAAAAAAGTCCATTGTATTGCTACAATGGACTTGATTGAAATCTTAAAATATAACTTAGGCAACTTTTACGTCAACTGCGTTTAATCCTTTTCTTCCTTCTTTTAGGTCAAACTCTACTGCGTCTCCTTCTTTGACTTCATCAATCAATCCTGATACGTGTACGAAATACTCTGTGTTTGAGCCATCTTCGATAATAAATCCAAATCCTTTAGATTCATTAAAAAATTTTACTGTTCCTTTGTTCATTATTATAATATAAATTGGTAATTAAAGTGCAAAAGTAACTTTAATATATTAGGGAAACGATTTTTTTGACTTTTATTTTCTTTTTTGATTTTTCAGTATCATTTCATCAGTAGGATTCCTTTCCTAAAAATCTTATGCGGTAGTCGTATTGCAAATGCTTTTCAAAGATACACTCTAATCTCATAATCACTAATATACGGATTTCACTTGATAGTCTAATCACTTAAACTATCATAGGAATTTCATCCAACATTTTTTTCGATTTTGTATCATAGCAAAAAGTAGCTTCTCCATTGCTTAACACTAAAAAATCTGCATGATAATTGAGATTGTATTGTATCACTTGCTGTGCTGTTTGTTCGTTGATAGGTATAGATTTTGCTTTACACTCTACAAGTAGAAAAGGCTGCATTTCTTTAGAAAAAACCAAAATGTCAAAACGCTTCTTTTTGTCATTGACAAGAAACTCTTTTTCGACAGCAATTCTCGATTTTGGATATCCCAAATCATAGATAAGATGGTGAAGAATATTTTGTCTAACCCATTCTTCTGGAGTCAATATTATCTCTTTTTTTCTAACTTCATCAAAAATATATGCTTTATCCCCTTGCTTTGAGATACGAAAGTCATATTTTCGGAACTGAATTGAAATCATGATGCTAATGTAATTAGGAATTAGGAATTTAAAATGAATAATTAAGTCTAACTACTTATTACTAGCTACTAAATACTGAAAGAATGAAAACAAGAAAAGAGATAGTTGAAAATTGGTTGCCGAGATATACAGGCATGGCGTTGAAGGATTTTGGAAAATATATACTATTGACCAATTTTAGTAATTACGTAGATAAATTTGCGGAGCAACACAATGTAGAAGTCATCGGAGAAGAAAAAGCAATGCAATGTGCTACTGCAGATGGGATCACAATGATAAATTTTGGGATGGGAAGCCCCAATGCAGCTACTATCATGGATTTATTGACGGCTATAAAGCCTAAAGCAGTATTGTTTCTAGGAAAATGTGGCGGTTTGAAACGCAAAAATGAATTGGGTGACTTTATTTTACCTATTGCGGCTATAAGAGGAGAGGGAACGTCAAATGATTATTTTCCAGCAGAAGTGCCCGCTTTACCATCTTTTGCTTTGCAAAAAGCGATTTCTACTACCATGAGAGACATGGATAGAGATTATTGGACAGGTACAGTCTATACGACTAACCGAAGAGTATGGGAGCATGATGAAAAATTCAAAAAATACTTGAAGAAAGTGAGAGCGATGGCAATAGATATGGAAACTGCTACCATTTTTACTACAGCATTCAAGAATGGAATACCCGCAGGAGTTTTACTTCTAGTATCTGATCAGCCTATGGTACCTCAAGGCGTGAAAACTAGCGAGAGCGATAAAAAAATCACACAAAACTTTGTTGATTTACATCTCGAAATTGGTATTAAATCATTGAAGCAATTGATAAATAACGGATTGACGATAAAGCACCTTCGATTTTGATAAAAGAGTACAAGCAAATCATTGCGGACATAAAGAAAAAAATATTTCATCCCATTTATTTTCTTTTTGGAGATGAAGCCTATTATACAGACAAGATAGTCAGTTTTATTGAAGAAAATGCGCTAGATGAAGGTGCAAAAGCCTTCAATCAGACTGTGCTTTATGGCAAAGATGTAGAGATAGGACAGGTGATAGATGCTGCGAGTAGATTGCCTATGATGAGTGCGCATCAGGTATTGATAGTCAAAGAAGCGCAGGAGTTGAAGAAGATAGAAGCATTGATTTCTTATGTGGAAAAAGCACCTGCATCGACATTACTTGTATTAGCATATAAGCATAAATCTGTCGATAAACGCAAGAAATTTTTCAAGACAATAATCAATTCAAAAAACAGTATAGCGCATGAGTCGAAGGCACTGCGTGATTATGAAATAGAAAAATGGCTTTCGGGATATATTGCAGGTAAGAAATTGCAGATTTCACCAAAAGGAGTGCAGCTACTAGCAGAATACCTGGGTACTGATTTATCAAAGATAGAGCATGAAATTGATAAATTGCTGTTGGTAAAAGGAACAGATACTAATATCACAGAAGCAGATATCGAAGAAAATATTGGGATATCTAAAGAGTATAACATCTTCGAATTGAATAATGCTTTGGGAAGCAAAGACAAGACGAAATGCTATAAAATTGTACAGTATTTTAATGCCAATCCAAAGAGTTTTGTTATGCCAATGGCGCTTGGCACGATTTATGGATTTTATCAAAAAATATATCTTGCAAAATATGCAGGAAGTATGCAGGATAGAGATTTAGGTGCATTGCTACGTTTGCATCCTTTTATTGCTAAAGATTATAAGCGATATGCAGCAAACTATAGTCCTATGCAATTGGACAGAATAATGAAATTGCTAGGCGAGTACGATTTGAAATCAAAAGGAATGGGAGCAACAGGTAGCACGACACATGGAGAATTTTTAAAAGAAATGACAGCAAAAATTTTATCATTATGAAAAAATGTATGACAGCGGGTATTTTTATGCTTGTGATTTTATTGATGACAGCTTGTAGCAATAAAGACTTGAGTAGTTCTAAGCAATTTGAACTTGTAGAAGCTTATTCGCAAAGTTTTGTAAGAGGAAAACAAAATGATAATGGTGGAAACTCAGGGACAAATTATGTCTTTAGATTTGAGCAAAAAAGTGATTTTGAAGTATTGGATTGTTGGTTAGGAGACTTGAACATGGATTATAGTATTCGAGAAAAAGAAGGATATTTTAAGTTGTTTTTTACAAAATTTAGTGACTTGACGGACAATGAGAATCCACAAGTAAAATTGCCATTTGAGTATGATGGGCAAGTCCTTATTAAGTATCAAGTAAACGATAAAGTAAAATACTATATCATAAAAGATATAGAACGTAGAG
>JBMZDS010000189.1:2988-3241 GCA_049614465.1 Chitinophagales bacterium | reverse complement strand
CTTCTAGGGAGATATTTCCGTTGGAGTGTAAATTATCTAATAAGACAATCGGTTTTGGCAATTCATTCGAAAAGAAAGATTCTTTTTTTAAAAGTGAATCTTTGTATGTTACAGATATTTCAACTTCCCCTACATGTATATATCGAAGTTCGTACATACAATTATCTATAGAAATAAGTTCACCTTGCGAAGTGCTAACACCCAATTCGCTACATTCATATTCATCAGTTACTATCACAATAGTATTATGAAT
>JBMZDS010000189.1:0-2978 GCA_049614465.1 Chitinophagales bacterium | reverse complement strand
TTATTTGTATTTCAACTTGCGAAAAACTATTTAACACCAACGCATTAAGTAAAACAATAAAGAAAATCCTACTCATAATTCTTTTCTTTTATCAATTCACCCATTTTGTACTTTTCCTGTTGCGCAAATAAATGAGAACAGATACAAATCAGTAAAAATGTAGTGATTGATTTAGACACAGAGTTATAACGGGATTTTTATCCAATTTATGCTAAATATATGAAAAAAATCGTTTAGAATCCTTGGAGGACTCTAAACGCTAGAATAAGCTATCGACTATAAATACGATCGAAAAATCTACTGCAACTTATATGCAATTGTCATAGAAACCATTGGTTTGACGATTTCTTTTTTGACCGCTTCGACTCCTGCGTATGGATATTCTATCTCTTTGCTCACACTGTGGCGATAAGCCATATCAAATGCAATACGATTGTGTACAATACCAAATCCTCCAGAAAAATGCTGCGTCACCATACCATAATCTTCTAGACCTAATTTTTCATCAAATGGACTTCCTTGATAACTATAACCCGCTCTGATACGTAGTTTTTTGACAGGAATGATTTCTATTCCTACTCTAAAATTATGCGCCAAAGTATATGAGGTATCAATATTTAGATTGATTTCTTCCTCTCTAGCAGCATACTCATCTGCAAAAAGATATTTCATAGAGCCATAATCTACTGCTTCATAATCAAACGCTATAAATCCATATTTTTTAAAGAAAAAACTGACTCCTGCATTGGCTCTCCATGGCAAACGAACTTGATAATCAAATGTGCCTTCTGGAGATTGATTACTTTCTGTAAAACCAAATACACGACTTTCTATCGAAGAAGAATAAGTTTCTGTCAATGACAATTTCTCAGGCGTTTGTACTGCTGCTCCTATACGAATATAATCATTGGGTTTGTAGATGATTCCTGCTTTCAGATTATATCCAAGTCCTGTCGTATTATAGGTTTGTGTCGATTTGAATTCTTCAAAATCAGGATTAGCATCTTCTTCATCCGTTTCTGTAAAAATAGTCGTTCTGTCATAATTGAGGTAAGGAACGCCTATAGTAGCCCCAAAATATAACTTGTCAGCATAATTTGCCCCAGCAGAAAGAACAATTTCATTTTTCCCACCTGTAGTAGTCATAATCCTGTGCTGCAATACCGAATCCTCTATTGGCGTAGTATAAGAAGCTACTGTAGAATCATAATTGACTAAATATGCCCAGTAAGCATTGTGTGCTTCAAAGGAAAATCCATCTTCTGGATTGACAGAAACATCATTTGAACCATTCATACTAATCACTTCTGCTTGCCAAGTGTCTACAATAGAACCATTTTCATTAAATCCTTCCATGATTTCTTTGCGAGAAAAATCTGCTGTACGGTTAAGTCCAAGTCCTATAGCTGCGTTATTGATTAATCCTTTGTTTTCTTTTTTCAAATCACCTGTACTAAATACAGCACCGACACTTCCATACACGAACTGTGGCTGTGATTTATCTCTTGATGTTCCCAAATAACTAGATGTTGTCTTCGGAATAAATAAAGACGGACTAGCTACAAAAATCGAAGATCTGTACATTCCTATACCCGCAGGATTGTGACTAAGATTGCTAAAGTCTGCTCCTACACTCGAAAATGCACCTCCTACTCCTACAAATCGTGATGTGCCATTGTAGTCATTGTAAGAAAATCGTAAAATATCTTGCTCATAACTCTGCGCATGAGTCATCGTACCGATTAATAAAAAAATCGCTAACAGTTGTTTCATTTTTGTCATCATTTCAGTATTAGTATTCGTATAAAATGCTTTCATCCCATCCATCGATATTAAGTATCAATGAATTTTCGCTAGATTCTTGAATAGGTTGTAAGTCAAAAGAGAAAGTACGAGAAGGAACTGCAAGACAAGCTTCGTTATTCTCTACTAATAATACTCTTGCATTTCTTTGTATAGGTAATGACTCCATAATTACTCCTTCATCTATAAAATCAACATTCCATGTACTACCATTACAACCTGATGCACCGATAGTAATGTCAAGACAACTGCCATTTAGTACAATCGTATCTATCCCAAAATAAAGGCTTGAATCATTTTGATATCGACTAGCATTTTCGATAATAAATTCATCGCATTGTAAATCAAAATCTGTTGTACTATTGTTATTCTCTTCTTTTTCACAAGAAAAAAGACACAACACACTCAAAACAAACAAACTGTATCCTAAAACTCTCATATTTTATTTCTTTTTGCTTCCACTATAAGTACTTCCTCCACCTGATGAATTTCCACTACTTGTAGATTTCGTATTACTAGATGGGCTATAACTAGCATTACTATTGCTCGGCTTACTCCAAGAATTATTAGTCGTGCTTGCAGGCTTATATGTATTACTAGGAGTAGAATACGTAGTCGTAGTACTTGGCTTGCTAGTAGTCGTTGTTGTGCTACTCGGAGTAGAATAAGTAGCGTTACTAGTACTCGGTTTTACATATGTACTCGTATTGCTAGGCGTAGAATACGTAGTTGTAGTTGTGCTAGGTGTAGAATACGTAGTAGTTGTACTTGGATTTTTAGTCGTTGTGCTACTTGGTGTATATGTCACATTCGTACTACTAGGAACTTTGTACGTAGTTGTCGAAGTATTTGCAGTATTGTTATATACTGATGTTGGTTGCTTTGTAGGTGTATTCGTTGTAGTCGTATATACTGTAGCTGGCACTTTGGTAGGTGTCGTTGTTACATTATCATTGACAGAATATACAGTAGTTGGTGCCTTTGTAGGCGTTGAAACTACATTATCATTAACAGAATACACTGTAGCTGGTACTTTTGTAGGTGTTGTCGTTGTTGCATCATATATTGACACATTACTTGGCACTTTTGTTCCATTGTCTACAGTAGCTGTAGTAGAAGGCTTTACTGGTGTATATCCTGCATTATTGTCATAGGTGGCGTCAGTTTTTCCGCTT
>JBMZDS010000188.1:0-3258 GCA_049614465.1 Chitinophagales bacterium | reverse complement strand
GCTTATCGACTAGTGAGTATGAAAATCCTATACTTGCTTTATATTTTGGCAATTGATATTGTACCGCAAATTGTAAGCTCTTGGTTTTCTTGTATTCATTGCTCCACAGCGCACCTTTTCTAAAGTAGAATGACTCTATCCATGTAGGGGACACATTATGAAATGAAGCACTTGCTGATACATTTCCCCATTTGTTCATTTCCCAACCTATATCGCCAGACAAATGGAGGTCATGCTGATTGTAACCCGCTAAATAATAAATAGCTTTTGCCTGATAAAAAAGCGATGATTCTCGCAATGGATTAGCATAAAAATTACCCTCTACAAATACATTTTGAGTTTTAAAATCAACTTCATCAAAACTTCGTTCTTTCAATTTTACATGCTGACTACGAATAAATCCATTTGCCGCAAAATGACGATATTCTATGGTATCTACTTTTTCTTTTGCTCCTAGATACGAAATCCCTATTCCATTCGTAATTGTACGAAACTCCATGTCATACACTGCAGAATCTGCTATCTGGAAAAATTCTCCATAAAATGAACTATCAGGATTCTCATCCAAAAAATGATACCGCTCACGCTCTATACCCAACTCTTGTGAAAAACGCCATGTAGCATAATATCGCTTTACCGCTACTGTATCATTGATAGAATCTATCTGTGAAAATCCCACATCATAATGATTGCTAAACAATACATCAATATTATTTTGCTCAGTGACCGCATCTTCGCCAAGCTGAGAAGTATAAAAAAGTGGATTACCGTACTGGATACTATCATTATCTACAAAATCTTCTACAATTCCTCCATTTTCCGTTGCTTTGACACGATTGTACGCTATATCTACGCCAAAATGATAGCGATTGTTCTTGCTATGTATCATACTATAGAGAGAAAATCCGCTATTTCGCGTACGTTGTCCTTCAAAAATACCTAAAGACGATAGACGCATAAAATCAACTCCAAACTCAAGTCGATTTTTAATATTCTGTGCCAATCGGCCTTGAAAGATATTCTCTCGTTTTGTGCCCATCGTATAGCTTATTTCCGAAAAAGGCTTTGCTATCTGATAGTATTTTATCTTATCAATTGTGTATTGGTATCGTTCAAATCCTGAAAATCCAGCTTGAAAGCCTTGCTTTCTATTAGGCTCGAAAGTCATGCTATATTGCGCCAAACCAGAATTTCCAATATCATAGTATTCCCATCCATCAGTTTGATTGAAATTGTAATGCTCAAAATTGTACATCCCTGTATCTATTTCATGCCATTGATATGGACTGTCTTTGTATTGATACTTTTGGGTTTCATTGATAGTCTCATCTTGTGCGATGACAAAGCCACAACAAAGAATCACTAGACACAAAAAATGATATTTTAATAACTGGTTTTTCAAGTAGATAATTTGAACCGCAAAGGTAATGTTTTGTATAGCTTTTGGAAATTTTAACTTTGAAACGATACAATCCTGTGTATATTGGCAAGATTATTGAAAATATATTAGCATGAATAGACGAGAATTTATCAAAATAGGCAGTATTTCTGTGATAGCCATATCCACTTTTGGTTGTGCTGTTGCAAAAAACGAATCTGAATTTGTAGGCGATTGTGCTACGACAACAGATATATTAGGACCATTCTACAGAGCCAATGCACCCGTGACGCAAGATTTGACTTTTGATGGTCAGGTAGGTACACAAGTTACTATTGTAGGAAAAGTGTATACAGATGACTGTGAAACACCACTGAGCGATGTAAAAGTAGAGATTTGGCATGCCGATGATGAAGGCGAGTATGATAATAACAGTAATGATTTTCTACAACGTGCGCAATGGACTACCATCACCAATGGAGAATATCAATTTAAAACAATTGTACCTGGGAGGTATCTCAATGGTGCACAATTTCGTCCCCATCATTTTCACTTTAGAGTGACTCATGACACGCATAAAGAACTTGTATCTCAAATCTATATACAAGGAGATCCGTATATAGAAAATGATCCATGGGCAGGCGCAGAAAATGCTGAAAAGCGAATTTTAGCAATGACTGAGGATGAAAATCAAAACAATACGATTCATTTTGATATTCATTTGGAAAAGAAAAGCTAATTTGCGGCTTTATGAATAATAATGATGTCCTTCGAAAAATTCGCTACATATTTGACTATAGCGATGATAAAATGATTAATCTTTTTGCTGATGGCAGTTTGATTGTCGATAGAGTAAAAATCAGTGAATGGCTCAAAAAAGATGACGATGAAGAATTTGTCGTCATCAAAGATGTAGAATTGGCTGCATTTCTCAACGGATTTATCATAGAAAAAAGAGGGAAACGTGAAGGTGAACAACCGCTCCCTGAAAAACGACTCAACAATAACATCATCATGCGCAAACTCAAAATTGCGTTCAATATGAAAGACTCAGATATGTTAGCTTGTTTCGATTTGGTAGATTTTATCATCAGCAAGCACGAATTGAGTGCATTCTTTAGAAAACCTACACAAAAACAATATCGTATCTGTAAAGATCAGTTTTTGAGAAATTTTATGCTCGGAATGCAATTTAAGTATCGAGCAAAAGAGGAAGAATAAACATCTACTTTTCTTTAAACAAAAAAGTCTGCCAACATGTGACAGACTTTTATTGATTTGATTTTTATTGCTAATTTTTATCCTCCGAAATCATCAAAGGCAACTTGGTCTTCTGGAATTCCCCAGTCATCTGCCATTTTGATAACAGACTGATTCATCATAGGAGGTCCACAGAAGTACAATTCTACTTCTTCAGGTGCTTCATGTTTACTTAAATATTCATCGATTACAACATTATGCACAAATCCTTTAAAACCATCACCTTTAGGGTCGTCTAAATGCTCTTTCAATACCCAGTTATCTTCTGGTAATGGATTATCCAAAGCTACTGCGAAACGGAAATTAGGAAATTCTTTTTCTATTGCTCTAAATTCTTCAATATAAAATAACTCTTGTTTTGTACGTCCACCGTAAAAGAAAGTCACTTTACGACCTGTTCTCAATGTATGGAATAAATGGTACAAGTGCGAACGCATCGGAGCCATTCCTGCTCCACCACCTACGTACAACATTTCATTTTCTGTTTCTTTGATAAAGAACTCTCCGTAAGGTCCTGATATCGTTACTTTATCACCTGGCTTTTGTGCAAATACATAAGAAGAACAGATACCTGGATTTACATCCATCCAATCATTTTTTGCTCTATCCCAAGGTGGAGT
>JBMZDS010000187.1:0-3272 GCA_049614465.1 Chitinophagales bacterium | reverse complement strand
CATTATGTAATGGAAGCTTGTGCCGAAAACAATATTCCACTACTTGTACTTGATAGGCCAAATCCTAATGGACACTATGTAGACGGACCCGTTTTAGAAAAAGAGTATCAATCATTTGTTGGGATGCATCCTATTCCCGTAGTACATGGTATGACGATAGGTGAATATGCACAAATGATAAATGGAGAAAAATGGTTGAAAGATGGTATTCAATGCGATTTATCTATCATAAATTGCCAAAATTATGATCATAATACAGCGTATGAAGTTCCTATAAAACCATCACCAAATCTTCCAAACGCTCAATCGATAAGCCTCTACCCTTCTATCTGTTTTTTTGAAGGAACAGAAATCAGTCTTGGAAGAGGAACAAACAAACCATTTCAAGTAATGGGAAATCCAGACATTGATGAGAAATTGTCAGAATATACGTTTACACCCGTCTCTACTAGTGGTGCAAAATACCCAAAACATGAAAACACAAAATGTTTTGGCTTTAACCTAGAAGAAGAAAGTACAAAAGATCAATTAGATTTAAGCTATCTTATTACGATGTACAATCTTTATCCAAAGAAAGATGTTTTTTTCCTCAAAAATGGATTCTTTGAAAATCTAGCAGGAACAAAATCTCTCCGTGAAGCTATTATAAAAGGAATGTCCGAAGAAGAAATCCGCAAGACATGGCAAGACGATTTAGAACTATTTAAAAAAACAAGACAACAGTATTTGCTCTACAAAGATTTTGAATAATGCCACAAGATACTTCAACCTTTCAATACTTATTGTACGCCATTATAGGAGCTAATTTGATTTTTTCCTTCTTGGGATTTAACAATCGTACTCTTTTTGACAGCTATAAATTTCATGTAGGAAGTATACTCGATAGAAAGCAATTTTATCGTATGATAAGCTCAGCTTTTCTACATGGAGATTTTATGCATCTGGCTTTCAATATGTATACGTTATATATTTTTGCACCGATATTGCAGTTCCATATAACTACTGTAGAATTTTCTATTTTATATTTTGCTTGTCTACTCATTGGCAATATTTTACCCTTATATTTTAATAGACACAATAAACACTACAGCGCTATAGGAGCAAGTGGAGCAGTGAGTGGAGTGATTTATGCAAGTGTACTTTTTTATCCTGATTTGCAATTATACTTATTCTTTGCCATTCCTATTAAGTCATGGATTTTTGGGATTCTTTATTTACTTTATACAATGTACAGTATTCGTCAGAAAAATGACAATATAGGACATGAAGCACACCTAGGAGGAGCAGTCATGGGACTAATAATTGCTTATATTTTAGCCCCAGAATTAGTTATGAAAAACTGGTGGGTTGCAGCATTACTATTCACTCCTACGATTATCTTTTTTCTTATTCTTTGGAAAAAACCAGAATGGCTCAACTCATCTTCACCTAGAACGCCTTTCAAAGCAAGAAATATAGGTACAGCACGTAGCAAACGCTCAATAGATGACTTGTACTACAATGCCGAATGGGAAAGAGAAAAAGAGCTCAATCGATTGCTCGAAAAAATCAATCAAAACGGCATTGAAAGTCTCTCCGCAAATGAAAAACAAAGATTGAAGGAATTGTCAAAATAAATTTTGCTAAAATCATTACATTTGAAGTCCTTTTTTTGAAGACCAAAACAAACACATGGACAAAATAAACCAACTACAAGAAAAACAAGACCTTGCCAAACTAGGCGGTGGCGAAGATCGTATTAAAAAACAACACGAAAAAGGAAAACTAACCGCTAGAGAGCGTATTCATTTTCTATTAGATGAGGGAAGTTTTGAAGAGATAGGAATGTTGGTTACTCATCGTGCGACAGACTTTGGACTAGAAAAACAAAAATACTATGGCGATGGCGTAGTAACTGGCTACGGTACTATCAATGGACGTATGGTCTATGTTTTTTCACAAGATTTCACTGTATTTGGAGGTTCTTTGTCAGAAACTCAAGCAGAGAAAATATGCAAAATCATGGATTTAGCCATAAAAAATGGTGCTCCAGTCATAGGCTTGAATGATTCGGGTGGAGCAAGAATTCAAGAAGGTGTAGTCTCTCTAGGAGGATACGCAGATATTTTCTACAGAAATACAATGGCATCTGGTGTCGTACCACAAATCTCTGCAATTATGGGGCCATGTGCTGGTGGGGCAGTATACTCTCCTGCAATTACAGATTTTATTATGATGGTAGAAAACACCTCTTATATGTTTGTGACTGGACCAAATGTTGTAAAAACTGTAACACACGAAGAAGTAAGCTCAGAAGATTTAGGTGGAGCATCTGCACACAGTACTAAATCTGGTGTGACACATTTTTCTTGTGCCAATGAAATGCAATGCATCCAATACATCAAAAATATATTGAAGTACGTTCCTTCAAATTGTGAAGAACAACCGCCATTTGCTCCATATGAAAGTAATGGAGATGAAATAAGAGAAGTGCTCGAAACTATTATCCCTGAGAATGCTCAACAGCCTTATGATATGCGTGAAGTTATCGAAGGAGTTGTAGATAAAGACAGTTTTTTTGAAGTACATAAAAACTATGCAGAAAATATCGTAGTAGGTTTTGCACACATTGCAGGACGTAGTGTAGGTGTAGTGGCAAATCAGCCAGCAGTTCTTGCAGGAGTTTTAGATATAGAATCTTCTAAAAAAGGGGCACGTTTTGTGCGTTTTTGCGATAGTTTTAATATTCCAATTTTAACACTAGTAGATGTACCAGGTTTCTTACCCGGAACAGACCAAGAATGGAACGGGATTATTACGAATGGTGCAAAGTTGCTCTATGCTTTTGCTGAAGCTACTGTACCAAAAATAACCGTTATCACACGTAAAGCATACGGTGGAGCATATGATGTGATGAGTAGTAAACATATCGGTGCAGATCTTAATTTTGCATGGCCAAAAGCCGAAATTGCTGTTATGGGAGCAAAAGGAGCCGCAGAGATCATTTTCCGCAGAGATATCAAAGCATCTGACAATCCTGAGCAAACGCTCCAAGAAAAAACAGATGAATACACAGACAAATTTGCCAATCCATATAGAGCAGCTGCTAGAGGATTTGTAGATGAGGTAATCGTACCACAAGAAACTAGACAAAAGCTAATTAAAGGTTTTAAAATGCTAGAGAATAAAGTCGATAATTTACCGAGAAAGAAACACGGAAATATTCCTTTGTAATTATTAAAGTAATGCCAAATTCAAATAAATTACCGTGATAGTTTTTAACCTCCTTGCTG
>JBMZDS010000186.1:0-3275 GCA_049614465.1 Chitinophagales bacterium | reverse complement strand
CAAGGTCATTGTGCTTTCCAGACACACGCAAGCATTTTTGTGTATCTGCTACACGTACAGCTTCTGCTTTTTTATTGCCTAAAAAATAATCTTTGAATTGGTTCATTCCTGCATTGATAAACAACAATGTAGGGTCATCTTTTACTACCAAAGGAGCGGAAGACACTATCTTATGTTCTTTATTTTTAAAGAATGTTAAAAAGGCTTTTCTAATGTCTGAAGCGGTCATATTTACACTCATAATTTCGTTTTGAAAAAACAATTTAATTTGAAAGTTCTATATTTGGGCGAGTAAAAATAATCAACCCAAAACAACTGCGTGCAAAAGTACGTATTTATCTACAAGCTGTGAAAAAAGAAAAGTACTATTACAATCTAAAAACACTTCAATACGAGAAGATAAAATCTACTTGGTCTCAACGCCTATTGAAAGGCTTTGGATTTATAGCAGCGTGTTTGGTCACCTCATTTATTTTGGTCATGCTTTGGAATCTACTATTTGATAGTCCTGAAGAAAAAATGCTCAAAAATGAAATGGAGGTAATGACCCAACAAATGACATATATCGACAAAGAAGTAGATAAAGCATATGCTCTTTTAGATATCTTAAGAGAAAGAGATAATAATACATACAGAGTATTGTATGAAGCTGATCCTATTCCAGATGCATTATGGGAATCTGGCACAGGAGATCGTTCTAAATATGCCTATCTTTCTCAGTATAGCACTGGAGATTTGATGGAAGACCTCAATGTAAAGCTCGATGACTTGAAACTCAAGCTCAATTGGCAATCAAAATCTTATGATGAAATAGCAGACCTTGTGTTGAATAAAGAAGAAATGCTACAATCAATACCTGCCATACAACCTGTGTCAAATGAAGATTTAAAAAGAATGGCTAGTGGATATGGATGGCGTACTGATCCTGTATACGGAGTAAAGAAATTTCATCACGGAATGGATTTTACCGCACCTACTGGCACAGAAATATATGCTACAGGAAAAGGAACTGCTATCACTGTCAATTATTCGAATGGTGGATATGGCAATCGTATCATTATCGATCATGGATATGGCTATCAGACATTATATGCACACATGAGTGGTTTTAATCTCGAAGAAGGCGACCAAGTGGAAAGAGGAGATGTGATAGGATTTGTAGGAAATACAGGGAAATCTGTAGGACCTCACCTACATTATGAAGTGATAGTTAATGGCACAAAAGTCAATCCTGTTCACTTCTATTATCAAGATTTAGATGCAGAATCTTATGAAGCAATGCTTCAAATGTCCGAAAATGCAGGACAATCATTAGATTAAACTCAATTTTATGAGAATTCATCACATTCTATTTTCTGTTATTTTACTGTCACTATTGTCATGTGCTAGCAAAAAATCGATTACTTCGGACTCTCTCTCCTTTGACATATCAGGTAAATATCGAGTTATCAAAGGTGAAAAAGACAATCAAATAGAAACAGATGCAGATTTTGAGCAAATGCTTAAAATAGGATTCTATATTGAACTTTCAGATTATGAAGTTACTGCCGAGAAAATTATTGATTTTCTTTCGCACCAGAAAATGACACAACCCAAGGTGGGATATTTTGACGCACCATCAGAAGAACGAAAAATTGTTTTCTACTGGCAACAGAAAGGTGATTTTGTACAAGTAATAGGAAAAGAAGACGTTGATCAATTTTTAATAAACAGTGAAGAGGATAACATCGACAATAAAGGTTTTTATCTTTCTAAAGAAAAAAACGAGTACACTTTTATACTCATGACAAATGGCAAAAAAGAAGGGATTACTTTTATTGCAACAAAAGAACAATAAAATGATCCATAGAAAAACTTTTATTCCCTTTGGGGAAATGGCAGATTTCTCGATTGACTATATCGTAGGAATACTCGAAGATGCAAGAGCAACTACATTGCAAAAAGTACATAACATTTCTACAGAAGAACTGCACTGGCAATATGCAAAGGGATGGAATTCTATCAGTGTATTGCTTTCGCACGCAATTGCATGTGAGCACTATTTTCGTATCGAATTTATAGAAGGTCGCAGACTCACCGAGAAAGAATGGGAGTGGTTAAAGCCAGGCATGGAAATGGGAGAGTTTATCCCTCAACTTTTGACTAATCAACCTATCGAACACTATATAGAAGAACTAGAAAAGTCAAGAAAATTGACACTTGATGCATTGGCAAAATTAAATACAGCGGATTTTCACCGCAAAATAGATAGTTATGATGAAGAAACTGGTTGCAATCTAGCTTGGGTCATCTATCATCAAGCGGAAGATGAAGTTCATCATAGAGGACAAATGAGTATTTTGAGGAAGTTGTATAAAGAAATATAAATATTCTCTTTCAATCTTCTACTTTTCCTTGATGGTTTATTGACGGATTATAATTTTCTATCGCACGCTGTTGTTTCTCCCATAGGTTATTAACTGTCGAACTTTGAGGAGTCAATTGTAATACCGCATATGTAGCTGCTAAAGAAATTGCAGCGCCTTTTTTCATTGTAGAATTAGTAGAAACATCTTGGAGACTAGTTGAAACTTGTTCATTTTCAAGCGATAAAAAATCATGCTTAAAATCTAATACTGACATAGTTGTAGAATCTGAATCACTAGCAGTTTGGCTAAATACATTTGTAAATAGAAAAGCAAAGAAAAACAGGTACATCAAACGATCTATAGAAAAAGAAAATGTCATAATATTTTTTTTAGACCCTAAAGGTATATTTTTTCTATCGTACGATATGTTAAATAAAGCTACAAGCAATAGCGGTGGTAAAAAATGGCTACTCAAACAATATTACCCTATGTTGGTCTTAACCAACATGAGATGAATTATTACTTATAAGGATTCAAATCATAATGTTTTTTAGTGAAAAATAACAGCAAAGGCGAAATGATATCTATATGACTCATATGAAAACGAGTTATACAAGTATGGAGGATTAAATTTGATTATTTTTTCCATAAAAATGGTATTTTCTCAATATAAAGAGAATCAGGCTCTATCTCAAAACTTACATCTTTATAGTATTTTATCCCATCGTATTTTATCGTTTTGCCTTTAATTACTACTCCTAATCCCCATTCTCTATGAATAGGGATTAGGATAGGTTTTGAAAGATACAATACATCATTATTCTTTTCAAAAACCCATGTTAAACTGTGGTCATGAATATTTCTATTAAAATTACCCGTTGTGCATTTAGGCGATGTTAATTTTTAAGATATTAATATTTCTATCAA
>JBMZDS010000185.1:0-3307 GCA_049614465.1 Chitinophagales bacterium | reverse complement strand
ATAGATTTTAGTGAAGGGGGGCGTAGCGGAGCACCAAAATTCCCTATGCCTACCAATTGGCAGTATCTACTAAGGCACAATTATTTTACCCAAAATCAAAATGCACTACAAGCAAGTACTACAACGCTCGACAAAATGATGATGGGTGGAATCTACGATCAAGTTGGAGGTGGATTTGCAAGATACTCGGTAGATGAAGTATGGAAAGTTCCTCACTTTGAAAAAATGCTCTACGATAACGGGCAGTTAGTAACTCTATATGCTCAAACTTATGCCCATACAGGAGAAAAAGAATACGCTAATATTGTACAAGAAACCACTCAATGGATAGAACGTGAGCTAATGAGTGAAGAAGGTGGTTTTTATTCTTCATTAGACGCAGATAGTGAAGGGGAAGAAGGAAAATACTACGTTTGGCAAGCAGAGGAATTAGATAGTTTGCTAGGAGAAAATAGCGATTTACTTAAAAAATACTGGAGCGTAACCGAACATGGCAATTGGGAAGAAAATAATATTCTTTACAAAACAAAAGATGATAGCACATTCTGTAAAAAGAACAATTTAGATATCAATGAATGGAATAAAATAGTAGAAGAAGCAAAACAAGTATTATATATCGCCAGAGAAGAAAGAATACGTCCTGGACTTGATGATAAAATATTGACTTCATGGAATGCGCTTATGCTCAAAGGATATACTGATGCTTACCGCTATCTAGGAGATGAACATTATCTAGATATTGCATTACAAAATGCCAATTTCATCACAGAAAAACTACTAAAGAAAGACAATAGGTTAGATAGAAACTATAAAAATAACACTTCAAGTATCAATGCATTTTTAGACGACTATGCACTTACTATTGAATCATTTATAGGATTATATGAAGTTACTTTTGATGAGAAATGGCTCTACAAAGCAAAAGACTTAAGTGAATACGCAATCGAGCACTTTTATGATGAAGAAACAAAGTTATTTTTCTACACTTCAGACATAGATGCTCCTCTTGTCGCTAGAAAAATGGAGACAAGTGATAATGTCATTCCCTCTTCCAATTCTACTATAGCAAAATCACTGTATATGCTTGGGATATATTTTGACCAACAAGATTATAAAGACAAATCCATATTGATGCTAAGTGCTATGAAAAACCATGCGATTCAATACGCACCTTTTTATTCTAACTGGGCAATATTAATGGATATGGTTGTGCATCCTCCCTACGAAATAGCGATAGTAGGCGACAATTTTGAAGAAAAAAGAAAAGAAATGCAACAGCAATTCATTCCTAATGCCCTTTATATGGGTGGAAAAGATGAAGGAACGATTCCGCTACTTGAAGGAAAGCTGCAAGAAGGCGAAACTTTTGTTTATGTCTGTCAAAATAAAGTTTGTAAAATGCCAACTACAAATGTAGATGAAGCTATTTCTCTTATTAAATAGTTAAAACAACCAAGATATAGTTTAGTATCCGTTACTAAATTCGATTGACAGTCTTGTCCTTTTTTGTCTTGACACAAAAAGAACGAAAAAAGTCAAGACTGTATTATTTTCTCTCAATTTTACTACGGTTCATTCTGCTAAAAATCTATAAGTGTATGGCTATAACTTCTCTTAATGATTTATTTTATGACATACATAGATTTTTTAAACGCTCCATTCTCCTTGAAAATTGGATAAAACAATAAGGTCAAAAAACAACTTAATGATCTAACAGCATTCATTTTTCGACATTTTAATTTAAAAAATCATCCCGTCATCAAAAGATAAAATCCTGCACCAACAACTCCTCAATCGCTGAATAAACAATATCTAATTGTTCTTTACTAATACAATAAGGCGGTAAAATATAAACGGTATTGCCTAATGGACGAAGCAAAATTCCTTTTTCTAAAAAGAAATAGTAAATTTTATCCCGAATAGAACTGCCATAACCAGCTGTACTCTTATCTATAATATCAAAAGCGACTATCGTACCTTGTTGACGTATATTTTCAATACAATCGTATGTACGTAGTTTTTCAGCAAAAAGTTGATGTCTTTCTACAATCATTGCAATTTGAGCCTGTGTCTCTTCTTGCTCTATCAAATCTAAACTTGCATTGGCTGTAGCACAAGCAATAGGGTTTGCTGTAAAAGAATGTCCATGAAAAAATGTTTTTTCCATTAGTTTATCCGACAAGAAGGCATTGTATATCTCTTGCGTACAAGTAGTGATACTCATTGCCATTACTCCTCCTGTCAATCCTTTTGACAAACAAAAAATATCAGGATTGGTAGTACAATGATCTGTTGCAAAAAACTTTCCAGTACGATAAAAACCCGTCATTACTTCATCTGCTATCACAAGCACATTGTGCAGTTTGCAAAGTTGCATGATTTGTTCTAATTGTTCTGGGCTATACATTAACATCCCACAAGAACCTTGCACCAAAGGTTCGAATATAATGGCGGCAACATCTTCGTTTTTAACATGGTTGCTTATCTGCTCTAAACATTTATCAAAATCAAGAGCAGGGCTTTCTACAAAAGCCACATCAAAGAGAAAAGGTGCAAACGGTTTTGAAAAATCACTGCGATTTCCCACAGACATTGCTCCAAAAGTATCACCATGATACGCTTGCTTAAAAGCAATAATTTTCGTCTTTTCTTCTCCTAGGTTATACCAATATTGAAAAGCCATTTTGATGCCTACTTCTACAGAGGTAGAGCCATTGTCAGAGAAAAATGTTTTACTTTGATTGTCTGGCAATTTTTCTAATAAACGTTCACTTAATCGAACAGCAGGTTCGTGTGTGAATCCTGCAAAAATAACATGCTCTAATGTATCGGCTTGCTCTTTGATCTTTTCTGCTATATAGGGATGTGCGTGTCCATGAATAGTTGTCCACCAACTTGAAATAGCATCTATAATCTCTTCTCCCTCTTCTGTATAAAGCAATGTGCCTTTTCCTTTTGTAATAGCAATAGGCTGTGCTGCTGTTTTCATCTGCGTAAAAGGATGCCAAACACTTGACACACTCCTCTTTGATAAGTTCTTATTCATTCTTTATGCATGTTTTATGAGCCATTCATCTACTTCTGCTAGCAATTCACTATCCCCTTTCCAAGTAGATTCATCTGGGTACTTTTGAACTAATTTTTGTAAAAAAACCGTTCGTTCATCTCCTTTTTTCAAAGCAGTAGAATATCGAATATTTGAAAAAGTAACCATGCTGTATTGCGACAAAAACCTACCTTCAAATTGTTTTGTCAGAAATTGTTCCATTGCTTTTCGGAGCAAGAAATTATCATCAGCTGTACTATC
>JBMZDS010000184.1:0-3368 GCA_049614465.1 Chitinophagales bacterium | reverse complement strand
ATAAATAATGCCATACTCAATATCCATAAATCAAAACCGAGTCCAGAACCCAAACTCAAGGAAGTACTTCTAATACCATTGAGCGGAGGATAAGCTGTCCATCCACCAGATGCAGGACCTGTCTGAATAAAGAATGAAGCAAACATAATGACTCCCGCAGTAAAGAAGAACCAGTATGAAAGCATATTCATAAATGGTGATGCCATATCTCTAGCTCCAATCTGTAATGGAATCAAGAAATTAGAAAAGGTACCACTCAAACCTGCTGTCAATACAAAAAATACTAAGATAGTACCGTGCATTGTAACTAAAGCGTAGTAAAAATCATTTGACAACTTTCCACCTTCGGCCCATTTTCCTAGTAAAGTCTCTAGAATAGGGAAAGTTTCATTTGGCCATGCCAATTGCATACGGAAGAAAAGCGATAATAATCCACCTATAAATGCCCAAAAGATACCTGTCACCAAAAACTGCTTGGCAATCATCTTATGGTCTTGACTAAAGATATATTTCGTTAGCCATGTCTCTTCATGATGGTGGTCATCGTGATGATCGTGTCCGTGTCCGTCTATATGTGTTGATACTTCACTCATGTGAAATTTATTTTTTAGGTTCTTTACTTAATATTACTTTCAAAAAAACTTAGTGTGTATGGTCATCTGCACCATCTACATGTTCATGTACTTCTTCTGCTAAATCTAGCATAGTTGTATCCATTACCATTGTAGTATCCACTATTTCTTCCATTACATCCTCTATTTCTACAACCTCTGCTGCAAATGCGTCAGGATTGATAACTGTCTTGTAATATGCTTTTGCATCTTGCTCTATTACCCATGCATCAAACTCTTCTTGTGTCACTACACGTACATCTTTTTGCATACCAAAGTGAGATTTTCCGCAAAGCTCTGTACAAGCAAGCTCAAATTTGAAATCTTCCCATTTTTGATTACCCGTTTCAGGATTTATTTTTTGCCAGTAATCTTTTTCACTCAAAAGTTGCTTATACTCTTCCGTTGTATATTTTGGTGTAAACATAAACTGCGTAGGCAATCCTGGTACACAATCTAACTTCACTCTAAAGTGTGCTAAATAAAATCCGTGCAAAACATCCAATGCATTCAATTTCACTAAAGTAGGTCTGTCTTTTACCAAAACAATCTCAGCTACCAATACATCATCATGACTTTTTTCATCAGAATAATCAACACCCAATTCATTGATAGAAGAAACATTCTCCACAGTAATCTTTTTCGAACCTAACTCACCATCTACACCTGGATAACGTATCACCCAGCTAAATTGCTTTCCTGTTGCTTCAAAAATCAACGGATTTTCAACTTCAGCTATTTGCTCAAAATCAAAAATTTCATTCCATGCACTAACACCTCTAGCCACTAGAAAAGCCAAAACTATCATAGGAACAACCGTCCAAACTACTTCAAGTCTTAAATCATGTGGATAATAGTATGCTTTGTTTCCTTTCTTAAATCTATATTTAAAAGCAAACCAAAACAAGGCAATATTTGTAGTAAAAAATACAAAGAATGCAACAGCTGTAGTGATATTGAACATAGAGTCCAATGTATCACCGTGATATGATGCTGATATATTTATCATTCTAGGAATCAATAAATAAGCCGACACAAATACCCCTGTCATACCGAGTATCAAGAATACTAATAATAGTATGCCATTTACTTTACTGGCATAGGTATAATCATCTGTATCGCCTTTGATAGCCGCTGCTGCTTCGCTTGCCTTTGCGACATAAAAAATGACACAGAAAAATAAAATAACTGCAATAAGTGCTAATAATGTGGTAGCCATGCTCTACTTCTTTTTATATATGATGTTTTATACTTTCTTTCAAATACGGATCTTCTTTCATCTCCAACTCTTTACCGTTGAGTCCTGAGAACGTCATCAATAAAAATGATGCTAAAAATCCGCCAAAAATAAACAACTCAGGCAATCCTATAGCTGCATAAGTGGTTGCTTCTTCTCCATGATGGTCGTCACCATGTCCGTCTTCTGCGTGTGTATCATCAGCATGCGCTTCATCATGATGATCGTCTGCATGTACTTCACTATCAGAATGCGCTTCCGTCTCTGCATAAAGTACAGTCTCTCCGCTTTCAATAGCCGAATGATGCTCTTCTTCTGCATGTGCTTCATCGTGATGGTCATCATGGTGTTCTACTATCGCCATAGGCTCTAGCATTACCATCTGATAAAAATCTAAATAATGACCGAAAATAACAACTACACAAATAGTTCCTATTGTCCAGATTTGACGCTTAGACTCTCTTTTCATCAAAGCCAAAATCGGTACGATGAAATTGATAAGGAATCCTGCGAAGAAAATAAACTTGAATAATGGCTCATCAAATCTCTTTTCGAACCAAATCGTTGCCTCTGGAATATTGGCATACCAAATCAACATAAACTGTGAGAACCATAAGTACGTCCAGAATACAGAAAATCCAAATAAGTATTTTCCTAAATCATGAATGTGGTTTTCATTTACATTTGGCAAGTATCCCATTGATTTCAATCCTAGAATGATCAAAATCATCATAGAAAATCCAGCACAAGCGTAACTAGCAAAATTGTACCATCCAAATAATGTACTATACCAATGTGGATCAAGTGACATAATGAATATCCAACTCAACACTGAAGAACCTACTCCTAGCAATACAATAAATAATGCTGCGATATATTTAGAGTTTTGGTATTCTTTGTAGTTTTTGATAGAAACATAGGCTTTGTTCATAATGAACGCCATCGCTGCCCAAGAACCAAAAAATCCAAGTACTAATACAGTATATGTAATATTATTTAAGAATGGCCATTTTGTAGCGACTATAGCATCTACATGTACAGACCAGTGTCCATATAAGTGATGAATATCAAATACCAATCCTATAGTGATAATTGCTGCCAAACCTAAAGCGACATATAAAAAACGTCCCATTGCTAAAGGAATTTTCTTGAAAACAGTCTGCCATCCACCATAACCTAGCTGATGCGCTGCTACAAAAAACAATCCTGTCAATGCAATACCACCAAAGTAGTATGTATTGAGCAATATGTTTGACCAAAAACGGGCTTGATGATTTTCTTCATAAAAGAAGAAAGTAAGCAAAGCTGCTACAATGCCCAAAGCCAACATTATAAATAATGGCTTTTTTAGTTCGCTTGTAAATTCAAATTTCTTAGACATATACTATATATTTTTCCTTAAAGGAATTAGTTTGCTGATAAAATTTTAAAAGTCGTTCTTCTATTTTGCTGATGTTCTGCTTCTGTACATTCCGTACAATCTATTGCAGGCTCAGTACTTCCATAGCCATAAGCTACAA
>JBMZDS010000183.1:0-3378 GCA_049614465.1 Chitinophagales bacterium | reverse complement strand
AAATCCAAAAACAATGAGATATATTTTTACTGTAGTTATGATAATGATGTTGACTTTTTCATTACAAGCACAAGACGATCGTATAGAATCTTTTAGAGGAATAGAATGGGGAACGCATATAGACTCTGTCATTGTAGAAGGTCAACCATTTGTTTTTTATAAAGTAGAAAAAGATGATGATGAAAATGGAGGTAATTTTTATCAATTGAAAAATGACAAAATGATTATCGGAAGTGTTGCTTTGACCAATATATATTATGTGTTTTCTGATGAAGATAGTCGTTTGTATAAAATCGTTTTGGAGGGGAGAAAAAATGATGTCGCTGAAATGGAATTTATCGTAGATTACAAATACGGAGAAAGTGCCAATAAAGATGTGACAGATAATCAAGTTATCAAGCAATGGATAGTAGAGGATGTGACGTTGACATTGAGTGATTTTAGCTACAACAAATTTGAGTTAGAATTTGAAAGTGACTGGGAAGCGGCATTGAACTATGAGAAAAATACTAGTGTAACTGATTTCTAATCAGAAATTCGCATTAAAATATACCTATTTGCATAGCAATATGATGTAAGAAAATGAAGGTTGTCAAATAATGGCAACCTTTTTTTATCTTTGTAGCTATTAAACCTTAAAAAACCAAAACTTATGGCAACTACTAGAGTTAGTACTCAATCTTATGGCTCAAAACTGGGCGATTCATTTAAAGGAATTATTGGCGGATTTTTCGCTATTATCATTGCTATCGTATTGCTATGGTGGAATGAAGGGCGAGCTGTGCAGACAGCAAAGTCACTTGAAGAAGGGAGAGGGGCTGTTGTTTCTGTAGCGATAGATGAAGTGTCATCTGATAATGAAGGTAATCTTGTACATCTATCCGGAATGGCGACTACTGAAGATTTTCTAGGAGATAGCCAGTATGGATTTGGTGATACTGCTATCAAGATAGAGAAGATAGTAGAAATGTATCAGTACAAGGAGAATAAAAAAGAAGAGAAAAAAGATAATGTCGGTGGTTCTACGACTACTACGACTACGTATACGTATGAGGAAGTTTGGTCAGAAGAATTGATAAATTCTAGCAATTTTGAAGAAAGCTGGAGAGACAATCCTACTTCTTTTGATCACAAGAGTGAAGAATGGAAAGCAAGTACAGTTAATGTAGGCGCATACGAATTGTCTGATGCTTTGATAAATCAAATGGGTGGGTATGTTGAATATCCAATATCGGAAGAAATGATAGCAGATTCTGTATATGATTTTAGCTTGACAAATGGGATGATATACTATGGATATGACCACAAATATCCTGAAATAGGTGATGAGCGCATCAAATATGAGATTGTATATCCGCAAGATGTAAGTGTGATGGCTCAGCAAATAGGCAATAGTTTTCAAGCGTATCAGACAGAAGCAGGTGATCCACTTAATATGATAAGTACAGGAATCAAATCATCAGAAGAAATGATAGCTGCTGCTGAAGCTGCCAATAGCATGATGACATGGGTGCTACGTTTTATAGGGTTTTTCATCATGTTTGCAGGATTTTCTGCAATTTTGAAGCCGTTATCTGTCGCCGGTTCAGTATTGCCATTCTTAGGTAATATACTTGGTGCTGGAGCAGGCTTGATTGCTGGTGTATTGGCTTTTGCTATTTCTTTTATTATTATAGCTATAGCTTGGATATTCTATCGTCCTATACTCGGTATCATATTGCTTGCAGTAGCGGTAGGTTCTATTTTTGCGGCAAAGAAGTTCTTTGGTAAGGATGCTGAGCCTCCTGCCGTGAAAGAGTCGTAGTGAATTATAAATTAGGAATTCAGAATTATGAAATAGTGTGATAAATATTTCCGAATATATAGGAAATAAATTTGGTCTTTATTTAGTATGATTATCTTATGTCATTAATGGAAAACTCGAAATAAAAAAAGAAACTTGTATAAATATAAACCTTGGTTTTAATTTTTTAAACAGAAATAAAATCTTAACTATTAAGTTATACATATTATGTACAGAGTATTCGTTTTTATTTTGGTCAATTTTGTTTGGATACAAACTGTCTATAGCCAGATAGTAACCAATGCAAATGCAAATGCGGTTCAAATGTCGCAGACTTTGGCAGGAGCTGGAGTTACGATACTCAATCCATCGACTACGGGAAGTCCGGTATCTTCGGCTATATTTACATCTGCACCTACATCATTAGGTATAGAAAGTGGTGTAGTGCTTACATCTGGTGCAGTAGAGGCACAAGCTTTTAATCCAGGAATAGCAGGAAATATTAATGAATCACCAGGGTTTATGAATAATTTGCCTGGAGATGGAGATTTGAATAGTATCTCAGCGGTTTTGGGTGAGACATTTTCAACATTAGATGCAAGTGTCTTAGAGTTTGATATTGTTGTCGAAGGGGATTCTCTAATTTTTGATTATGTTTTTGGATCAGAAGAATATCCTGATGGATTCTCAAATTTTGTTTGTTCTCAGTTTGGTGATGTTTTTGGTTTTTTTATTACTGGTCCTAATCCAGCAGGGGGAACATATAACAATCGAAATATAGCATTAGTACCTAATTCTAACACACCTATTACTATTAATACAATCAATAATGGTATTTCTGGTGGCGGTAATGCCAATACTTGTATTCTTACTAATATGGCTTATTTTAATGGACAAGTTCCCGGGATGACTTATAATGGATTTACACAAGTTTTTCAAGCTTTTGCAGCTACGATCCCTTGTGAGACGTATCATATAAAACTTGCGATCGCAGATGGTGATGGTAATAGTGGGGATAATACTTTAGATTCAGGCGTTTTTTTACGAGAAGGTAGTTTTTCTTCTGTAGGAACGACTATAGCTGGAAGTACGGCAAATGTGCTTCAAGCTAATACTGCAGTAGAAGGCTGTGTCGCTGCTAATTTTAGATTTACAATTCCGTCTCCTTTGAGTACCAATTATATTATCGATTTTGTCGTAGGGGGAAGTGCGGCTAATAATGTCGATTATGCAAATGTCGGTACACAAGTAATAATTCCTGCAGGACAAACATTTGTAGATTTATCGATATTACCTTTTGAAGATGATTTGATTGAAAACCCTGAAGAGGTAAAGATTTATTTGATTCATCCATGCAATACCAATACAATTTTAGATAGTGCTACGATTTCCATTATTGATTTTGAAAATCCAAATGTCAGTATTCCGAATGATACTATTATTTGTCAAAATACGATGATGAATGTATCGGCTGCTGGAGGTGTAGCTTACAATTGGTATCCTGCATCAGCTTTTAGTAATACAAATGGATCTAATACAACGGTTATTACCAATACGGAGCAGTTTTTATATGTAGATGTCATAGATGTAAATAA
>JBMZDS010000182.1:0-3402 GCA_049614465.1 Chitinophagales bacterium | reverse complement strand
GCAGTTCCTTCTTGATTGAGATGTACTTTTAATAGACAATCTTCTATTGGATAGGATTGGTGAGTCACTTGAAATGTCAAATGACTGCCCGTCAAGCTGTATATCTCATCAGTTAAATTAAAATCAATTTCCGTTGCTGAAATATCGTCTAAATATTTTTTTAGATGAATCGAAAATTCATTTTTTGAAATTCTATTAAAGTATTGATAATCAATTTTTAATATCTCGTTACTTGAATTAAAACTATATTTGTTTATTTCTTGTGCTAAAATAGTACTAGAGCAAAGAATAATAGCTGATATGATAGTGAATAAATGCTTCAAAATGTCATTCTTTAGTGTAAGTGATCGATTTATTGTCTAGCCATGAAGTTACAACATCTGCTTGAGACTTGCCTATTTGAAATGTCAAAATACAATTTTCATCATATTTTTGTTCCAATTTTTTCACTTCATTTTTCTTTAAAAAATTGAGTAAATCATTGACGATAAGATAGTCACATTTTACTTCAAAAAACAACATGATTTCACGCTCAATTATTGTTGCGTTATTGATGGCATCCTGTGTTCCTTTTTTGTAAGCATTTATCAGTCCTGATACTCCCAGTTTTGTTCCTCCATAATAACGTACAACGATGACTAATAAGTTCGTCATTCCAGCACTATCTATCTGTCCTAGTATTGGCCTCCCTGCAGAACCACTTGGTTCGCCATCATCATTGGCGCGATAGTTATTTTTGTCTAGTCCTAATCTATAGGCGTAGCAATGATGTGTCGCTTTGGGATGAAGTTCTTTGATTTCGCTTAATCGCTGTTTAACATCATTTTCATCATATACCTCAAAAGCATAGGTAGGAAAGCGTGAACCTTTATCACTAAAAGTGCCTTCTGATAGCTTTGCTATGGTTTTGAAAAATGAAATCATTGATATTTTATGTCCTTTAAATTGCCATTAAGACTATAGAAGCCAATGCAAGAATCAAGCCTATTATATTTTTGACATTGAGTTTTTCACTAAAAAGAATAACAGCTATCAAGGTTGATGCAACTACGATTCCGATATTATTGGCAGGATACACAAAAGAGCTTTCTTTAAAGTTGTTTAGTGCTTTGAAAAGGAAATAGATCGAACCGTAATTCGGAATACCCAACAAAATTCCTGCAAGTACGTTTTTCCATTCAAAATTGACTGCTTTGTTTTTGATAGCTGAAATAGAAGCGGCTATAAATCCTATTCCTGCGGCTGTGCTAAATAAAATAATATTAAATGCCTCAAACCCGCCTGCTTTAAAAAAAGTCTTTTCTACATATTGCACTACACTATCAGCGACACCACTGCCTAAAAAGATAACTAATGGAAATATGACTGTCATCCAAGCAAAGGGCTTTGAACTGTCATTTTCTTTGAGTGATGTCAGTATTACAGCTAAGATAGTTAAGCCAATTCCGATGAGTTTGAGTGTGCTTGCAGATTCTCCATAAAAGGAAAATGCAAGAATAATAGGGAAGATGTAGCCCAATTTCATAGATACGGAAGCAACTGATACGCCTATTTTCTGTGCAGTAGTGCCTATCAAGAAGAAAAGTCCGATAAATAAGCATCCTAGCACTAGTCCCCACCACATCCAGTCATTGCTTTGGCTTTGTATCGTCCAATCTTTGACGAGTGGTAAACCCACTGCTACACAAGTCGCATAGTTGACAATGATGGCATGAAATGTATTGATTTTGTATTTTTCAAAATACTTGAAAATAACCATAATCAGTGTAGAGCATAGAATGCTGAGGATTAACCAAATCATTGATTTTCATTTTTATAGATAGCAATTGTATCTGTGGATAGAGTATATTTTTCGAGTAGTTTTCCTTGGATTTTAGGTGCTTTTATACCTTCTTCTAGCAGTAAGTTGCCTGTCAAAATTCTAGCTTCATCCCAAAGGTTTTTATCAATGAAATGTTGCAATGTCTTTGCGCCACCTTCTATGATAATAGACTGAATGTGCTTGCGGTGAAGCTGGTCGAGTAGTTGATGGAGCATTTTTTCGCCAAAATCAATCGTGCGATATTCCACATCAAATGCGCCATCGGTCGCTTGCTTTTCTGAGAAAACTAAAGTGTCCTGCTTACCATCAAACAAATGTAAGTCATGCGATAAAGTCAAATCTCTATCTATTACAACACGCAATGGATTTTTGCCATCCACTAAGCGAACATTTAGCTGAGGATTATCTGTTTTGGCAGTATTAGTACCAACTAAAATCGCCATTTCTTCACTACGCCATTGATGGACGAGTGTTTTACTGGCAGGAGTTGTTATCCAATGTTGTATGCCATTTTTTGGAGCGAAAAAATTATCTTTTGTCTGCGCCCATTTCAAAATAACGTAAGGTCTTTGTTGCTCATGAAAAGTATAAAATCGTCTATTCAGCCAAAGACATTCTTCCTCTAGTATTTTTGTCGTGACATTAATGTCGGCTTCTTCTAGTCGTTTCACGCCATTTCCTTTTACTATAGGATTGACATCCAATGCGCCTATGACGACATTTTTGATTTGACTTGCAATCACTAAATCTACACAAGGTGGAGTTTTGCCTTGATGTGTACACGGCTCCATAGTGACATAAAGCGTAGATGCTTGGATAAGATGCTTATTCTTTCCTTCTACAGATTGAATACAATTGACCTCTGCATGTGCGCCTCCGTAGGGAGAAGTATAACCCTCACCTATGATTTTATCTTGACAAACCAGTATTGCGCCAACAGACGGATTGGGCATAGCTGCAGGCAATCCTTTTGCTGCTAATTCTAAGCAGCGTTGCATGTATTTTTGATGCGTTTGGCTCACGGAGCGAAGGTAATGCTTATTTGGTGGAGTAAAATGAATAATCTACACACACCTATTATATCGCAACACTTTTTTTTCTAGACCAAATTTAAAAGGGATTTTATATACTTTTGAAACTTTAAACCCTTTTTCGTTACAAATATATTTAATCTCTTCAATCGTGCTATTAGTAGCTTGACATCCAATAATAATTTCTTTAACAGCATTTTTAGGAAAAGAAACCAATCGGTCTTTTACAGTTGGAATATCTTTATTTTCATAGAATAGTCTTGTTGCTCGATACTCTTTTTCTTTTGACCATTTTTTAGATTTTGTATGAGTCTCAGTAAAACTTTTATTTATACGTTTTTTTGTAGGCTCTCTATCTCCATCTAAATCTGGCAAAATTTCAGGATACTTATTTGTATAATTAACAATCCCTGCTTTGCCAAAAAGATTTGAATCTCTAAGAATTTCTTCATCAAAAGCAACACAATAGCCTTTATGATTATTTGCATAATTCCCCCATAAAACTTGATTTTTCCATGATGTACCAAAAGAAACAACACCATAATAATC
>JBMZDS010000181.1:0-3420 GCA_049614465.1 Chitinophagales bacterium | reverse complement strand
AAGTCACGTGTACTCATCAATCCCATACGGTGTAGGTTAGGTGCAAAAATCTCTGCATCTTCATATATAGTACGATCTTGTATGATAGCCTTGTCTTCATTTTTGATATCTATCACTTGCTGATAGCGACTATTCAAAAAGTATATCTGCAGATTGAACGACCACCTAGGCATGTCATCATAAAAATCATTCAGGTAAGGATTGTTTTCTACATCTTCAAACTGGGGTTGCCAGCCAAAATGTTTAGACAATTCTCTCGTTAGTGTAGTTTTTCCTGCGCCTATATTTCCAGCTACAGCGATATGTTTTATATTTTTTGACATTTCTCTTAGGTTCTTAGGGTCTAAAAATAGTTAATTCCTATGATTTCTCTCATTCCTTTTATAGTGGCTTGTGCACTTTCTCTTGCTTTTTCTGCTCCTCTTGCACATACTTTTTGGAGAAAAACTTCATCTTTGGCAAGTTCATCTATTTTTTCACGAATAGGAGCAATATATGCGTCTATATCTTCTGCTATTTGCATTTTAAAATCTCCATATCGAATAGAACAATCATTGTACGACTTTTCAAATTCGGTTTGTGTATTTTCACTAGAGACCAATGCCATTAAATCAAATAAGTTTTGTACCTCAGGCGCTTTTTCTTGATTTTCGGTCGTAGGACCTCCATCCGTTTTAGCCTTCTTCATCTTTTTGATTATCGTATCTCTATCATCTTGTAGAAAAATTGCATTGCGCTCATTCTCATCAGACTTACTCATTTTTCCTGTTCCATCTAGTCCTGGCACTTTCACCAATTTACTACCAAAATTGAATGCCTGTGCTTCAGGTAAAAAATCAGAATCGTAAGTATGATTAAATCGATTGGCAAATGTTCGTGCCATCTCAAGATGCTGCTCTTGATCTTTACCTACTGGCACAAGTGTAGCACGATGAATCAATATATCCGCAGTCATCAATACGGGATAAGTCAATAATCCGGCATTAAGTGTTTGTCCTTTTTTTCGAGACTTTTCTTTAAATGAAGCTGTTTTTTCTAATTCCCCTCTATGCGCAAACATATTGAGATAAAGGTAAAGCTCAGCTATCTCAGGCACATCACTTTGTAGATAAATAGTTGATTTTTCAGGATCAATACCACAAGCGAGATAATTGGTCAACACTTCCTTTACATTTTGCTTGAGCAAAACAGGATTGTGATGCGTAGTGAGCGTATGCCAGTCTGCTATAAAAAAATAGCAATTATGGTCATTTTGCATCTTTACAAAGTTTTGCGCAGCACCAAAATAATTGCCTAAATGCAATTTTCCTGTAGCACGCATTCCGCTCAATACTGTTTTCATTATTCACTAAAATTTATGGAAGGCTAAAGTACTTCATTTATAGCTTATCCATGAAAAACAATCTCCCGTTTTTTATACAATGTTAATAAGTAATAATGAAAGTCTATTCTATAAATACCACATTAATAATTGATGATTTGAAAACAAGAAAACAATTCGATCTGAATCAAAATAGTACTTATATTATAAAAACGAAAAATAGCGTACATCTTTAGAAAACTTCTATAAAATGTTTTATCTTTGCAGTCCTTTTTGAAAAAAGAGTTCTTTTAAAGCGGGTATGGTGGAATTGGTAGACACGCTAGATTTAGGATCTAGTGCCGAGAGGCGTGGGGGTTCGACTCCCTTTACCCGCACTTTTTTCTTCTAAATAAAGAAAGAATTTCTTTGGTATGAAAATACATAACACCATTTGGTATAATTCATTTTACAACATCTAAAAAATTATTATTGTGCAAATCACTCAACAAAAAATTGATGAGCTAAACGCTGTATTGAAACTTGAAGTAAAAAAAGAAGACTACGAGCCGAAAGTCATGACTGCCTTAAAATCGCATAGAAAGCAAGCAGATATGAAAGGATTTCGTAAAGGGCAAGTACCTATGTCTATCATCAAAAAAATGTACGGAAATCGTGTATTGCTAGACACTGTCAACGAAACGCTCAATCAAGAAATCAATAGCTATATCGTAGATAATAAACTAGATGTACTAGGACATCCTATGCCAAAAGAAGGGCAAAATTTTGATATTGAGATAAATGATATCAAAGATTTTAACTTCGAATATGAAATAGGACTAGCACCTGCTTTTGAAACTACTTACTTAGATTCTAAACCAAAAATAGAACGTGAAGTTGCTAAAATCGATAAGAAAATCATCGATGAAGAGATGGACAACATGCGTAAGCGATATGGAAAAGTAGAGGAAGTAGAAGCTATCAAAAAAGATGATATGCTGAATGTCCGCATCCAAGAGCTTGATGAAAATGGTGCTGTAGTAGAAACTGGTACTAACAATACGACTTCTATCACACTAGACATGCTCAAAGATGATAAGAAAATGAAAAAAATGAAAAAAGGCGAGACAATCGACCTTGACGTTTTTGAAGCATTTGAAAAAGATGAAGCAGCTATTGCAAAACATATATTAGGTGCAGAAGATAGAGATTTTGGAGAGAAGAAACCAACTTTCAAAATCACACTAGAGACAATCAAGCGTGTTATGCCTGCTGAAATCAATACTGAATTCTTGGACAATGTATTTGGAAAAGATGCAGTAAAAGACGAAGCTGGAATGCGTGAAAAGATAGAAGCAGACTTAGCAGCACATTTTGACAGACAAGCAGATGCAAAAGTTTATACAAAAATTGCTGATGAGTTGATCGAAAATACGAAAATGGAATTGCCAGACGATTTCTTGAAGCGCTGGATAAAATTGACAAATGAGAACCCAATTTCAGATGAAGATTTAGAAAAAGACTATCCGGCTTTTCGTAAAAATCTAAAATGGAGTCTTATTATCAAAAAAGTAGGTTCGGAAAATAATATAGAAGTATCTGAAGAAGAAGTAAAAGCAAAAACTGCTGTACAAATATCTGCTCAAATGGCGCAGTATGGTATGAGCAATATGCCAGAAGCTGAAATGGAGAATTTTGTAGCAAGTATGATGGCTAGAAAAGACCATGTAGATCAGACAAAACAAGCTATCTTGGAAGAAAAAATCTACGATTATTTCAAAACGAAAGTAGAGATGAAAGACAAGAAAGTTGCTATGGAAGATTTCAATAAGCAATAATTTAGAATAGCAAATTATAGTAAAAGGTGTAGATATAAAATCTACACCTTTTTTTTGCTCAATATTTTTCCTTTAATTTGTAATATCTATGACACAAATCACTAAAAAGAAAAATGGATTTGGTACTTTACCAGTATTCCTTACTACTATTTCTACGATTTTAGGCGCAGTTCTCTTTTTACGTTTTGGCTATGCTGTAGGACATGTTGGCTTTTGGGGTACGATAGGAATAATCGCTCTTGGACATATCGTCACGATTGCTACAGCTATGGCGGTATCAGA
>JBMZDS010000180.1:0-3437 GCA_049614465.1 Chitinophagales bacterium | reverse complement strand
TTTCAATTTAGAGTCTTTAGCTATATTAAATATTGTTTCTACTAGTTCTAAATTTTGAAATTTCTTTTTCATATCGAGTTATTTTACGACAAAGATGAACTGCACATGCGCCAAAAGATGTCGTTGTAAAATAATTCTTTAAAAGATTGAGTAGAAGTCATTACTTTTGCGAGATATTTATCAAAAACCAAGCAACAATGGCACAAGACAATTATACTTTTCACGATTATTACAATGTAGATGATTTATTGACAGAGGAACATCTGATTATTAGAGATTCTATACGTACTTGGGTAAAGCAAAAGCTAAGTCCAGTGATTAATGACTATGCACAGAAAGCAGAATTTCCAAAGTGGGTAGTTAAAGAATTGGGTGAAATAGGTGCTTTTGGACCAAGTATCCCTGCCAAATATGGTGGTGGAGGCATGGATGATATCGCTTATGGTATTGTTATGCAAGAGTTGGAAAGATGTGATAGTGGTATTCGTTCTACAGCTTCTGTACAAGGAAGTTTAGTGATGTATCCTATTTATAAGTTTGGTTCTGAAGAGCAAAAAATGAAATATTTGCCAAAATTGGCTTCAGGTGAAATGTTTGGTTGTTTTGGATTGACAGAGCCGAATCATGGTTCTAATCCTGCCGATATGGAAACGCATTTTGAAGATAAAGGTGATCATTATTTATTGAATGGTGCAAAGATGTGGATTTCAAATAGTCCGCTTGCAGATATTGCTGTTGTATGGGCGAAAAATGAAGCTGGGAAAATCAGAGGAATGATTGTCGAGAAAGGCATGGAGGGCTTTTCTGCACCAGAGATAAAAGATAAATGGAGTTTGCGTGCATCTATCACAGGCGAATTAGTTTTTGATAATGTAAAAGTGCCAAAAGAAAATCTATTTCCAGAAATCGAAGGACTGAGAGGACCATTGACTTGTTTGAGTTCTGCACGATATGGGATTGCTTGGGGAGCGATAGGAGCAGCATTAGATTGCTATGATACAGCTTTGAAATATACACTAGAACGTAAGCAGTTCGGAAGACCTATTGCAGGATTTCAACTACAACAAAAGAAATTGGCTGAAATGATAACAGAAATCACGAAAGCACAATTGATGGTATGGCGACTTGGTACATTGAAAAATGAAGAACGTGCTACACCTGCTCAAATCTCTATGGCAAAGCGAAATAGCTGTGAAATAGCGATAAAAATAGCGCGTGAAGCAAGACAAATGCTAGGTGGAATGGGTATCTCTGGTGAATACTCTATTATGCGTCATTCTATGAACTTAGAATCAGTGATTACCTATGAAGGTACACATGATATTCACTTATTGATTACAGGTATGGATGTCACAGGTATTAATGCTTTCAAGTAATAAATCAACTTTTAATCGCAAGCCATTTTTTTATGCTAGTCTTTGTAGTATAAGATTCTAGACGGTCAAGAGTGTTGTTTTGCTCTATTTTTTGCAAAGCAACTGTGTAGTCAGCTTGCTTTAAAGTAGATCCTTTACTATTTAGCTTTTTCAATTCCTTTAAAGTGATCTGATCGTATTCAATGGCGATGTTATTCCTTTGTAGAGATTGATATAAATTATCAATAGCGTATTCATTGCTTTCAAAATTCCCCATTTCTATATTGATTAGAATATAGAGCGTTTTTGCCGCAAGTAAAAGGCTATTATATTCTTTAGAAATAGGAGAGTAGAATGCTATAATCTTGTCTAAATAATAGAAGCATTTTTCGAATTCTTTTAAGAAAAAGTGTGCTTTAGCAAATGAAAAATCTACGTCAAAATAGAATTTGACGGCTATCGATGTTGTTTTATCCCTATAGATGCCTTCATTTTTATTTAAAAACTCTATTAGTGTATTCCATTTTTCCTCTATAATATATGTTTGAATTGTGTTGCTACACCAAACAGCGTATGCATAAATAGAATTGTAGTTAGTAAGCGTAGTATCTGCTAATACTTCTGCCTGTTTATCTAGATAGACACTGCTGTCTTTTGTATCTGAAGTAATTATTCTTATACCAGCGGCAAAGAGAAGAGCATTGATGTATTCGTGTATAAAGTTCTTTATCTTATTTTTTTCGTTGAAAAGCGATATGTATTCACCAGTATACGAAAGCGATTTGTCAAAGTTTTTCTCAAGGATATTGTAACTTATCAATAAGTAGTAGAAACTAGACATTAGTTTTATGTTTGGAGATTCAACTCTTGCTGGTATGACATCTATGTATTTTTTCTTGTAAGCCAATATTTTAGGACTACTGTCTACAAATGAAAGATTTAGAATGTCTAGGCGTAGTATGTTGAGATGAAAGACTGCTTTAAGAATCTTGTTTTCTAGCAAAATTTCTTCTATGGAATTATCATATTCCTTTTCTATCTTTTCAATACTATTTTTTGTTTTTCTTGACAATTGCAATTGTTCAAAATACATATATTGATATCGAGTATAGAGGAAACTTGAAGAAGCAGACGAATCTTTTTCTTTGATTTTATGCAAAATTTCAAAGTGCTGAAGGCACTCGTCATACATTCCTCTTTGGTATAAATAATGCATTTTGATATGTTCTATCATGTACTTCCATGCCATTACTTTTTCACTTTTTGCAAGAGCTAAATCTTCTAAAATAGTTTGAAACAATATGTTTTTTACATTTTTAAACGATTTAATAGTGTCATGTTTTTCTAGATTTTTCTTTAGTATATTTTTATCATATACTTTCATATTTTCTAATATGTTGTAATAGATTTTTAGTCTTGAATTTTGCTCGCTTATAAATACTTTTGAGTATTTTTTTAAATGTCCTTTCTCATTTTTGGATAAAGAATGAATTAAAAAATGAAGTTTACAATATTGTTGTTCAATTTGTGCCATTATTCATCTTAATTATTTGATATTAAATTGATTATGTATTTTTGTTGTTCTTTCGAATTGTGATTAAATGTCGAATTTACTTTCTTTTTTAATATTATAAGTATCATTTTTGTGCTATTATCAATCTGATGTAATGAATTTAGTAGAATTAAAAGCTGTTTTTTTGACAGCACACAAGCATGAGCGAAATATTATTTATAGAAATATGCTCATTATTTTAGCAATTATTTCTATAGCTCTATTTGCTGCTTTTCATTACAATTATTTGGATACCATTTTTGGTTTTTTCAATCAATCAACAGATATGAGTTCATCCGAAGTGGGCAATACGTATTATAAATTCATGATTCCTGCTGTATTTATTGGTATGTCTCTTTATCCTTTGTACCTTATTTACAAACTGCAAACTCGCCCTTCTAAGATAAATAAAGCCATTGCTCAATTAGAAAATGGCGAAAAAGGAATAGGAATGATGCAGCATACAGAGTACAAAACGACAATACCTATTTTGAAAATAAAATTGCGATTGAATCCTGTAGAATACATGA
>JBMZDS010000179.1:0-3466 GCA_049614465.1 Chitinophagales bacterium | reverse complement strand
TGACACACAATTTGAAACGATAAATACTTCTAGCTATTATTTTATCAAAAAATCGGTCAGAAAAATCTTACGCTACTGCAAAAAGTATATCAAATACTCTAAAAAGAAAGAAACAGAAATTGAAGTTTTACTCCGTTTTTGTCAAAAACTAAAACAAATAAGTCCATCAATTCACAAGAATAAAGTATTACAGAACATATACGATAGACAAGTACTTTTGATTAGAAAAAGTATACAATCACTACATGAAGATTTACAATTCGATTATTTGCAAGAAGTGGATGAGATGTAGTTTTATTCTTAAAACACAATTATTTTTTCTCGTCAGGGTATGCGATTCTCACATGATAAATACTCGCTAGCATTTTTAAGAATACTTTCTTACAAGTTTTAATTTCCTTAAAAGTAATAGGCGCATTGTCAAATTGTTTTTTACTCATTTGACTATCTACAATTTTATCAATCAAGCCTTCCAATTGTTCATAGCTTGGCTTTTGTAAACTTTTCGATGCCGCTTCTACACTATCTGCCATCATCAATACGGCTTGCTCTTTGGTAAAAGGACTAGGACCAGGATAAACAAACTTATCTTCATCTATATGCTCTGGTGGCACTTCTTGAGTATGTAATCGATAAAAATACTCTACTCTTGTCGTACCATGATGCGTACGAATAAAATCAACAATCACTGATGGCAAACCTGCTTTCTTGGCTATCTTAATTCCATTAGTGACATGGCCGATGATAATCTCTGCACTTTGTTCATAACCGATTTTGCTATGCGGATTGAGCCCTGATTGATTTTCAATAAAATAAACAGGTCTCTCCAACTTGCCTACATCATGATATAGACCACCTACTTTTACCAAAAGTGAATTTCCTCCTATCTCAGCAGTAGCAGCTTCAGCAAGATTGGCTACTTGCAGTGAATGCTGAAAAGTGCCTGGTGCTTCCAAAGACAGTTTCTTCAACAGTGGTTTATTCAAGTCAGTATATTCTGCTAGAGATATTTCACTTATCAGCCCAAAGATGCGCTCAAAGAAAGGAATCAATGGGTAGGCTAAAAATGTCAATACCACATTAGCAAATAAACAACCGATAATAGGCAAACTTATCGCATTGAGATTGCCTTCCGTAATTAAAGCAAAACCAATATAACTCATCAAATAAGCCAACAAAATAAAGCCAATAGCACTGAAAAATTGTGACCAATAACGGACATCTTTATTTCCATAAATAGCAATGATACCAGCCACTACTTGTATAAATACAAAATGAAAAGATTTTGGAATGAAAAATCCAGCTATCAAAATAATAACTAAATGAACATACAAAGCCAATTCTCGCTTGAAAAAAGAACGTAGAACAATAGGAATAATACAATAAGGAACGAATAATATATATAATGGAACTAACTTGACAGCTGTACTAGTCGCTAGCAATGCAAGGTTTATCAAAATCAAAACAAAAAAGTAATGTCTGATATTGAGAAACAACTTGGGTTTGTAAAAAAACAGATACAAAATCAAGACAGCAATCGCTATGCTTATCAAAATAAGATAACCTACAGACAACCATCGCATTTGTGATTCTCCTACTACTTTTTCTTCATAAGATTTTTCAAAAGAAAGTAATTTTTGATAGGTTTCATCACTAATTACTTCGCCCTTTTCAATGACTATTTGTCCTTTTTGCACTAAGCCACCTGTAGTCGATATTTTGGCTAATTTTTGTGCCAAAATTTGTTGGTTTAACGAATCATCATACAAATAATTGACATCTACTATTATTTTCAAAATAGGCATTGAAATGCTACTACCATCTTTTCCTTCATAAAAATCTTCAATTTCCTCTATTGCATAATTGATGCCTTTGACTTGATATGCTGATACGTTATGAGCAGTATTGCCTTGCATTAGTACAACATCTTCATTAGGAGCTTTATCAATGATACTTTCTTCATAAATTGCAGAAATTAACTTTTCTCCATCACGTTGCAATTTTGCATAATCATTGTCAGCTTGCTCTGTACTATCAAGTTGCTCCCATCTTCCTTCGAGCAGTAGTGAAAACTTTTCCTGTACTTCTTGTTCTCTGTTTTCTTGAAAAAGATAATGGTCTAAATGTGCATCATTTATCGCTTGCTCTTCTTGCTCAATAGCTTCTACTGACTTCAATACAGAGAAATCAAAAGGGGAATACAAATCTTGATAAGCCCAAGGTTTTCCTTGCTCATAATCATATTGAAAGCGATTGACTTTTGGAAAAATCCAATAAATAAAGATAATAGAAGCAATAGCCAATCCTAATTGGACGACTAATTGTGTTTTTTTACTAAACCCTTTCCATTGATTACTCACTCTTTATACTAATTGATTTAGACTGCAATTTATCATTAAACTAGCGAATAGCAAAGGTTCTTTTCAAATTTTAAAAGTCGAATGAAAATCCGTATTTTTGAACTCGCTTTGAAAGAAGCTATTTTTTCAATCTAAAAACATATCTCGTCATAATCGGGAAACAAAAAAATCTACACATGAAAGAAGTATATATCGTAAGTATGGCACGTACGCCTATTGGAAGTTTTGGAGGAGGATTATCATCATTATCTGCTGTAAAACTCGGTGCACATGTCATCAAAGAAGCTGTCAATCGTGCAGGAATAGACAATAGTATCGTAGGTGAAGTATTTATGGGAAATGTACTCCAAGCCAACAATGGACAAGCACCAGCAAGACAAGCTGCAATAGCTGCAGGATTGCCAATGGAAGTGCCTTGTACTACAGTCAATAAAGTGTGTGCTTCTGGCATGAAAGCTGTAATGTTTGCGGCACAGGCTATCGCTCTTGGTGACCAAGATGTAGTTGTGGCTGGAGGAATGGAAAGCATGAGCAACGCTCCTTTTTATGTAGAAAAAGCGAGATGGGGAATCAAATATGGCAATCAAACTTTTACTGATGCTATCGTACGTGACGGATTGCAAGATCCATATAATGGCGATATGATGGGTAAGTGCGGAGATATCTGTGCTACGGATTTTGGTTTCACTAGAGAAGATCAAGACAGCTATGCGATAGACTCATACAAAAGAGCCGCAACAGCTACCGAAAATGGTTGGTTCAAAGACGAAATCGCACCTGTATCAATCCCTCAACGTAGAGGAGATGATAAAGTGGTAAGTATAGATGAAGATTTTTCTAAAGTAAAATTTGAAAAAGTACCACAATTGCGCCCTGCGTTTAATAAAGAAGGTACTGTCACTGCTGCTAATGCTTCAAATATCAACGATGGTGCTGCAGCAATGGTATTGATGAGTAAAGAAAAAATGGAAGAACTAGGACTAAAGCCTATTGCAAAAATCTTGTCGTACGCTGATGCTGCACAAGAGCCTGTAAAGTTCACTTCTACACCTGCAAAAGCAATTCCTAAAGCACTAGCTAAAGCAGGAAAAGCTGTCTCAGATATC
>JBMZDS010000178.1:0-3477 GCA_049614465.1 Chitinophagales bacterium | reverse complement strand
TCGAGTGGTTTTTGATAAAATGGGGCACAGTATGTATTGTCTATAATTGTTGTGATATCATTTGCTTTGGCGAGTTGTACTACAGCGGGAATATCTTGCAATTCTAACATTACAGAATTAGGGCTTTCAAGATAAATAAGTTTTGTATTGTCCTTTATAGCCTTGCGAAAATTATCGACTTCACGTCCATCTATAAAAGTGTATTCTACGCCTAAATTGTACAAGATATCTTTTATCAAATTTTGAGCCCATCCATAGCAATGTTCTATACAAATGATATGGTCGCCTTTTTTGACAACAGAGAAAATAGCAGCAGCAGCAGCAGCCGAACCACTAGAAAAAACTAATGCATCATCAGCATTGTCTAGCGCAGCGAGTTTTTTGCGCAGAATTTCTACTGTAGGATTATTGCCTCTAGTGTATGTGTGTTCTGTAAATTCATTTTGCAAACAATGACGCATGTGTGCTACATCATCAAATACAAAATTGGAAGTTTGTACTATGGGTGGAACGACAGCATTTTGATATTGCTTTTTATTTTCTTCGCCTAGATGGTTGATAGTTGTAGACATACTATTTATTTCCTTTTGCCCATAAAATAGCACCTGTTATTAATCCTCCAACTCCCATGCCTGTTACGACTACTCCAAAACCTCCTTTAGGGTCACCTTGCGTGCCTCCATTTGTTGATGCAGAATAGTATAACTCATCAGCCGTAGCCATCATGGCAATACCTGTAGCGGTAAGTCCAAGTCCGATAGTCGTCAATGCAATGCCCGCCTTTTTCTTTCCAGAATTATATGTCTTAAATTTCAATTCAACTTCTTCCTTTGGAAGATTTAGAAACTCGGTTTCCAATTGAAAATTGGAAGGAATCGTATTTTGATGGATAAAAACAATAGAAGAGCTAGAATTATTGCTTGCTTCAAAATCTTGAGAATAAGTAAATCCAAAAGTTAAAAAAAAGAGAAGAGTTGTTATTAAAGTTTTCATAGTGTTTTTTTTATTTACAAATAAACATCCAAAAGTCCATCAGGTGTATCGACTTCCATTTGTTTTTTATCATGATTAATATCACTTACGATTTCATCTGTGTAGGGGATGAGTATTTCAGTTCCTTTATTATTTATTTCTATCGTAGGATGAAATGTATTTTCGATAATTCCTGTGATTTTGCCAATATCACCATGTTTTTTGTCTATCACACAAAAACCAATAAGAATATCTAGCGTTTCCTTGTTGCTAAAGAATAGATCAAAATCTTTTTCCTCACAGAAAAGCCCTTTATTTCGTAGTGAAAAAGTAGCTTCTTCACTTTCGATATCTTCAAAATGAATCGTACCGCTGTCTTCAGTATTCATTTTGTGTCGCTCTACAAAATAGGGGACAGGCTTGCCTTCTTGGTATATCCATAGAAATTTTGGCAAAGCTGTTTCTTTGTTCAAATCTACATTGAATTGGAAACGAATATCACCTTTGAAACCATGATTTTTCTGTAAGTAGCCTATTTCTATTAATGTTGGAGTCATAGTAATTATAAATTACGAATTATCAATTATTTACAAGCAGCTGCTTGTAATGTGTTTTTCAAAAGTGAAGTCACTGTCATAGGACCTACGCCACCAGGCACAGGCGTGATAAAACTCGATTTTGTAGCGACACTATCAAAATGTACATCTCCTTTGAGTCTGTAGCCTCTTTTTGCGGTAGTATCTTCTACACGCGTGATACCTACATCTACGACTACAGCACCTTCCTTAATCATGTCACCCGTGATGAATTCTGCTTTACCTAAAGCCACTATTAATATATCTGCTCTAAGACATTCAGTTTTTAAGTTTTTCGTACGAGAATGACAAAGAGTGACAGTACAGTTGCCTACTTTATTGCTTGCTGACATCAAAATACTCATAGGTCTGCCTACAATATTGCTACGTCCTACTACTACACAGTGCTTACCGCTCGTCTCGACATTGTTACGTTCTAGGAGTTGCACTATTCCATATGGAGTAGCTGAAATATAAGTGGGAAGGTTGAGTGTTAGTTTTCCCACATTGACAGGGTGAAAACCATCTACATCTTTGTTCGGATCTATTGCATTTATGATTTTTTTATCATCAATATGCTTTGGTAAAGGCAATTGTACGATAAATCCATCTATATCATCATCATTATTGAGATTTTCTACTGCTTTGAGTACTTCTTCTTCAGTAGTATCATCATCAAATCGAAGCAATGTTGATTTGAATCCTACATAATCACAAGATTTTACTTTGTGACCTACATACGTTTCACTAGCACCATCAGTCCCTACTAGAATCGCTGCTAAATGAGGTCGTTTTTTGCCTTGTGCTATTTGCTTAGCAACTTCTATTTTTATCTCTTCTTTTATCTCTTTGGAAAGGGCTTTGCCGTCAAGTAGCTGATACATAGATTTTGAATTGTTTTTGCAAAAATAAGCTTTGAGACTTTTAGTACTTTAAAAATCTATCCACAGCAGAACTAAAATGAGGATAAGTTCGTTAGTATAGAATTATGTATCTTTATTTTATAAAATGATAACTATGAAAAATATTCTTTTAATCGCCACTTTACTTTTAACGACTTTGATTTTTTCTTGTGATAAAGAAAAAGAAGCGATTGTCGATACACAAGATAATGAATTGCAAGATGTCAATTCTTTAGCCACTTTTGAGACAGAAGTTAATGAAGGAGTTTCTTTGGTGTTTTTTCACGCTTCATGGTGTAGTATCTGCGCACAACAACGTCCCAATGTAGAGGTTTTGCCTAATAATGCCGATTTTAGTGGAGTATTTTTTGCAGAAGTAGAGTTTGAAGATAATCCAGAAATCAATGATTCGTATAGTGTATTCAATTTTCCTACGACTGTTATCTACAAAGACGGCAACGAGATAGAACGCTATGAAGGTGCTGGACATAGCGAAGCGACTTTGTCAGCTAAGTTGAATGAATTGTTGTAATCGTTATTCTTCCAGTATCAATTTTACATTATCACTATCTAGTCTTTTTTCTACCCAAGCTGTGATTTTATCTAAATCTTCATTTTTTGGATTTTTAGAAAAATTGAGCATTGCGATATTGAGCGTATCTACAATACTATCTGTCGTATTGTAAAAATAGGCTTCGGATATGGCGAATGTTTCTAGTTCTGGATAAAGTACTTGTAGTTCTTCACACATATCTTTTACAGGAAATTGTATTTTATTGAGGGCAAGAACTTCTTTTTCTAGGAGTTCTATTTTCTCATTTTTTGAAGCTAATACTTCTTGATTCTTTTCATATAAATCTTGCAATACATCCGTTTTTATTGCATCTACATCAAATTCTTGGACGATTTGTTCTTCTCCTTGTCGTATGATAAGGTCGGCACTCTTTAGTTTATATTGCACTAGTTTTTTCTCTAGTAAAGCAATTTCATCCGCATCTAAATGCTCTCCCATCATAAATAGCTCTATT
>JBMZDS010000177.1:0-3527 GCA_049614465.1 Chitinophagales bacterium | reverse complement strand
CATTTTTGATAAGATAAACGCCCGTTTCATTTTCGAGCAGACCGGATAAGTTTTCAGTACTATTATCCTCTATGGCATCTCTATCTATAGAGCTTTGCGCTTGTTTGTCATTATTTTTTTCTCCATGCACAGTTACCGTTCCGATAGCTGTTTTTGAATGTGATAGATTGATATTCACAATTGTATCTGCACTTATATCCAAATGAAATTTATGTGCCTCACATCCAATATGAGAAAAAATAAGATGAAAATGACCTTCACAGATATTTTCCAATGAATAAAAGCCATTATCATCCGTAGTAACACCATACGATTTCTCTTGTAGAATAACGGTAACAAAAGGTAAAGGAAGTTTTGTCCCTTCATCAATCACTTGACCGCTAATAGTATATTGACATTCTTGAGCAAATGAAACAAATGCTAGTAAAGAGAAAAGTACAGTTAATATTGACTGTCTATTGGACATCTACAGGGAAAGTGACTTCAATATCTGTTTCACCACCTGCATTAGTAATATCACCTGTAGATACGCCTGTAGCTGTTTTGTTTGGCTCATGACGAAGTGTAATAGTAATATTCCCATCAGCTGCATCACCTGTAGTTAATGTACTACTCAATCCTACAGGATTGCCATCAGCATCTACATCATTGTAACTGATATTGACATCTGCTACAGTAGATTCAAAAAAGAACTGGTGCTCTTCATCTTCCTCTTCTATTTCTTCAGTAATGCTTTCTGCAGGAGTTTCTAGCGCGTTCAATAAATCCAAAGAACCCGTATAAGTTGTATTTGCTGCTAAAGTTCCTCCTGAAATCACAGGCGCATCTCCACCATCTCCATCTAAATCAGTAAAAGTCATTATGACTCCATCTCCACCACTAGAAGGTGTTAAAGTATAAGTCAATGTCGTTATCAATTCTTCTTCATTTGGAATTTCTGGATCATCTTTTTCACAAGAAATCGTAGTAAGAATAAATGAGAATGCAAGGATGAATAATAAGTGTTTGTTTGTCATTTTATTTAGTTTTTATGATTGATGATGATGCAAATATATTTATTAAATGCAACAATGTTGCATTTAAGTGTTTTTATTTTTTATTTCGTAAATATTTAGTGTAGAAAGAGGAGTTTTTATTGCCTTATATTTGTCTTAACAAAATGAAAGTCAAATCTCTAATTATAAAACCCATTGCGAAATGGATAAGCCGAAAAGTTTATCAAACACAAAGTGATGCACTTGAGATTCAAGAAAAGACTCTACAAAATCTTGTTTCAATGGCTAAGAGCACTGTTTTCGGCAAGGATTTTTCTTTTGATGAGATAAAGGAATATAAAGACTTCAAAGCACAAGTTCCTGTCAAAGACTATGAACAACTCCGTCCCTATTTTGATAGAATAGTCGCTGGCGAAAGTGATATTTGTTGGCAAGGAAAACCACTTTATTTTGCCAAAACAAGCGGTACTACATCTGGCGCAAAATATATACCGATAACTAAAGACTCTATACAGCATCACATGACAGCTGCTCGTAATGCGCTACTGTGTTATGTTGCAGAAACAGGTAAGGCAGATTTTTTTGATGGGAAAATGATTTTTCTGCAAGGAAGTCCCGAAATGGCAAAGACAAATGGTATAGATACAGGTCGATTATCTGGTATTGTTTATCATCATGTTCCCAAATGGCTCATGAGCAATCGAAAACCATCTTTTGTGACCAACTGTATTGAAGATTGGGAAAAAAAGCTAAATAATATCGTAGCAGAAACCATTGATGAAGATATGACATTGATTAGCGGTATTCCACCATGGTGTGTGATGTATTTTGAGCGATTGTTAGAAAAATCAACAGCAAAAGACATTCAGTCTATCTTCAAAAATTTTAAGTTATTCGTCTATGGAGGCGTCAATTACGCACCTTATCGTCAAAAGATAGAATCCTTGATTGGTTTCCCTATTGATAGTATAGAAACATATCCTGCTTCGGAGGGATTTTTTGCTTATCAAGATAGCCAAGAAGAACAGGGACTTTTACTGAATGTCGATGCTGGTATTTTCTATGAATTTGTTCCTACAACAGAGATTTTTAATATAAATCCTACTCGACTTTCGTTAGCAGAAATAGAATTGAACAAAAACTATGTGCTTATCGCCAGTACCAATGCAGGACTATGGGCGTATAATACTGGCGACACGGTAAAATTTGTCTCCAAATCGCCCTACAGAATCCTAGTGACGGGAAGAGTTAAACATTTTATCTCCGCATTTGGAGAACATGTAATAGCTGAAGAAGTAGAACATGCTATGACAACAGCCGCTAAAGAATTCGATATAGAAATTGTAGAGTTTACCGTTGCTCCTTTTATAAGCGAAGACAAAACACAAGAATCCTATCACGAATGGTGTATCGAAGCGAAAGATAATACTGAAATAAATACAACTAAACTCAGTCAACGAATAGATGAAATACTACAAAGTAAAAATGTCTATTATCAAGATTTGAGAGCGGGAAATATTCTGGCTTTACCCAAAATAACATGGATAAAAAATGGTGGATTTATGCACTACAGAGAGCAAGCAGGAAAACTAGGTGGGCAAAATAAAGTACAACACTTGGCGAATGATAGGAAATTGGTCAATCAGTTATTGACCTAAAAAGTCCGCTTCTCTGAACTATAAGAAACGGACTTAAAACAAATGGTGAAAAAAATAGAGTTTCAAACCTTTTGGAAGGTTCGAAACTCTGAAAACTTATCTAACTATCAATTTCACAATACTACGCTTGTCTTCATTCGCTATTTCTAGCATATAGATGCCTACATTGATACTAGAAACATTGATTTGTGATTCGTTGCTGTATTGTTTTACAACTCTTCCTGCTAAGTCAATAATTTTTATAGAACTAATTTTTTCATTGCCTACTGCGATATTTACTATTCCTGTAGTAGGATTTGGATATACATTTAGACTTTCAAAAGCAAGATCTTTTATACCTACACCTTGATTTGAAATAGTAATTGTTTTTGCTCCTGTGATTCCAGAACCATCATTTGCTGTAGCAATGACATCCACATCTCCATTGGCTAAAGCTGTTAACAAACCTGTAGCACTTATTGAAGCCGCACTTGTATTTACGACACTCCATGTATAAGTAGCATCATCTGCATTCAATGGCAATACATCTGCTTCCATTTGCAATGTTCCACCGTTTGTTGAAATTGTAGAAACACCACCTTGCCCTTGCACTGTAATTGCGTTTACAAGGACAGGACTTACTACTCCACAGTTTTCACTGAAACTTGCAGTAGCGTCTATATTTGTACCCAATTAGTTGTACTCCAAGCAGCATCATCTACTTCGATACACGTAAGATTTGGATTACCACTAGCTCTAAACAAGTAGGCACCACCTGGAGAAGTTGCAAAATTTGAATTGTTTCCGTTCGAGACATCTAAGGTAGATAAATCATTGTCATCACAGAATAATTGTGTAAGTGAAGTTAAAGTAGATAAATCAAGAGATGTTAATT
>JBMZDS010000176.1:0-3559 GCA_049614465.1 Chitinophagales bacterium | reverse complement strand
GATCTTATCGTACTGATAGAGGAAACTAATCATGAACATTTTGTACGTGATGAGCAACACTTGCTATACAATCTTCGACTCAATTTTGCAGATGCAGCACTCGGCACATCAGTAGAAATTCCTACAATAACAGGCAAAGCAAAAGTAAAAATAGCAGCTGGTACGCAGAGTGGAAAAATCTTGCGTCTCAGAGGAAAAGGAATGCCTTCTGTCAATGGATATGGTAAAGGCGATCAGATGGTGTATGTAAGTCTTTATACACCTACAGATATTTCAAAAGAAGAAAAAGAATTGTTAGAGAAACTTCGTGAATCAGACAATTTTCAGCCAAAGGCGACAGCAAGCGACAAGTCTTTCTTTGATAATGTAAAAGATTTTTTTAGTTAATTAGATTGTTTTTGGCATATTTTATGTCTATTATTATAGTGAAAATTCTAAATCACAAAATTATGAGCAAAAAAATAACAGCAGTATTAGCACTTTGTATAAGTCTTTTTTTCGTGCAAGCACAAGATTATGCGCCTGTAAATTCTGAAAAATTTGTTTTTACAGCAGGAGAAAAAGATGCGATGAAAGTCACTTTTGAAAATGTAAATGTAAAGCAAGTAGAAGAAGCTTTGAAAGATTATTTGAAAAACTATAAAGCAAAACTTTCAGGGGTAAAAGGAGCCGATGGCGAATATCTTGTAGAAGAGTTTGTCGTCACCGATATTGACCAAACAGCTGCAACATTAGATGTCAAAGTAAGCGAACTAGAAGGGAATGCTACTTTGTATGTTGCCTACACTTTGGAAGGTGGAGTTATTAATTCTACATCTACACTTTTTGGCGATTTCACTTCTTTTACAGAAAGTATAGCAGATAAATCTGTAGTATATGCTTTTGATGAAAAAATAGAAGAACAAGAGAAAGAACTTAAAGCAAAAGAAAAAGAACTCAAGAGTTTTGAAAAAAGTGAAGAGAAAGAACATGAGAAAATAGCACAGTCTAATTCTTCTATTTCTCAAAGCAATAGTTCGATAAGTGCTTTTGAAGGAGATCTCAATCGTCAGAAAATGGTGGTAGGAGATAAAGATAAGTTAGTTGCAAATAAAGAAGCTGATATAGCTGCAATGGATGTAAAAGTTCAGGAGAAAAAAATCAAGGAATTGGAATCTTCAAATTCTAAGATTGAAAAAGAAATCACGAAAGAGCAAGAAGCTATCGCTAAAACTAATGGAGAAATCGCTGTGATAAATACAGAGATGGTCGTATTAGATAAAACTATCGCTGCGCAAAAAGAAGTATTGGCTGTGACAGCAGATAAAAAACAATTGAAAGAAGTGAAGTCTTTAGAAGATGATAAAGCTAAGCAAATAGGCGAAGTAGAGAAAAAGAAAGGTGAAATATTGATTAATGAAGGGAATATCAAAAGCAAGAAAGATGCTATTGAGTTGAATAAATCTCAAATCATGACTATTCAAGCTGAAATTTCTGCACATAATGAAGATGCATTGAAAGATCAATTAAAATTGCTCGAAAAAGATGCAAAAGATGCTGCTAATGAGCAAAAATCAATCGAAAAATCAATCGAGAAAGAATATTCTTCTATTGCAAAAGAAGAAGGAAAAATAAGAGATGCTGAGATATCAATTACTAGTTTAGAAGCAGACCAAGCGGCTAAAAAAGTAGAAATAAGCGGTGTAGAAACAGTTATCAAAGAATTAAAAGCTACGCAAGCAAAATTTAACTAGAAGTTTTTCTTTTAAATACTAATTGAAGCGCACTCATTTTGGGTGCGCTTTTTATATTATACCAGTTATGCTATAAATTTGCAGCAATAAAACGTTCTTTTTAGCCCTATTTTTCAAGATAAAATATTTGCGTAACAGAAGCTATGCAAATATTTTCTCTTTCAAATAAGACAAAAAATCTTCATTTTATTTTACAGTAAATTTATAGCATAACTGGTATTACATTTCCATACATTTGTACGATTATGAAAAAAATGCTGTTTTTTATTGGATTAGTAAGTGCCTTTTTTGCTAACGCTCAGGAAGAATATCCGCAAGATTACTTTAGTTCGCCAGTTGATTTTACGATTTATCTGTCAGGTACATTCGGAGAGCCTAGAACTACGCATTTTCATGCAGGACTTGATATAAAAACACAAGGAGTAGAAGGCAAAAATATCTATGCTGTAGCAGATGGCTATGTCTCTCGTATAAAAGTTTCGCCATGGGGATATGGCAATGCATTGTATATCACACACCCCAATGGATATACTACGGTTTATGCTCATTTACAGAAATTTGATGAAGCGATAGCTACTTATGTCAAGGAGCAGCAATATGCGCTTACTGAGTCTGAAGTTAATTTAGATTCTTTGCCGAGTGATTTATTCGTGTTTGCAAAAGGTGATATTATTGCGAAATCAGGAAATTCTGGAAGTTCTTTTGGTCCACATCTTCATTTTGAGATACGAGATAGTCTAGAACAACCACACAATCCTATGCTCTTTGGATTTGACAAAATTATAAAAGATGATGTCAAGCCTGCTATTTCAAATCTTATCGTCTATAATCAAACGACTGACCGCTATGCAACAGACAGTAAACAGATCAGCCTTGCGGGGAGCAATGGTGCTTACAGCTTGTCCAATACATTGATCGTCAATCGTGATGAAATAGGCTTTGGTATTCATGCTATCGATCAGCTGTCGGGTGTTTCCAATAAGAATGGACTCAATCATATAGAATTGTATATGGATGATGATTTATTGTACGAATATGAAATGGATAAATTTGCCTTTACTGAAGGAAAATATGTCTATACGCATTGCGATTATTGGAAAAAGCGTAAGGATAAGCAAACCGTTCATCGTTGTTTTGTACAAAAAGGCAATCAATTGCGTACTTATCCTACTACTACAAATGATGGAATTGTTTATCTCTTTGACAATGAAAAACATCAAGTAAAAATCATAGCGAGAGATTTTCATGGCAATGAATCAGTACTTTCTTTTCTGATTCAAAAAGATGAAAGTTCAAGTTTTTTTACGGCTAAAGAGGATGATTATATAGACATTTTCGAAGCAGGTACAAGGAATCATTTTCGCAATGATAATGTGCAAATAGATATGTCAGCAGAAGTGCTTTTTGATGATTTGTATCTTGAATATCATGAAGAAGACAGGAATCAACTGACTGACATGTTTCATATTCATAATCATGAAACACCGGTTTTTACTTATTTCAATTTGAAGCTAAAACCAAATGAAATAGATAGTGCAAAATCAGATAAATATATCATTGTACATAAAAATTATAAGGATAAGTATATCGCTATGGGTGGTGAAATAGATGGAGATTTTGTATCTACCAAAACTCGCACACTAGGAAGATATTATGTCTCAATAGATACGATTGCACCAAAAATAAGCCCAGTCAATATCAGTGAAGGAAAAACAATGACTTGGCAAAAATATGTACAAGTAAAAGCTACAGATAATTTGTCAGGTATAGCAGAATATAATGCCTTTCTCAATGGAGAGTGGGTGTTACTTACACTAGATGGTAAA
>JBMZDS010000175.1:0-3566 GCA_049614465.1 Chitinophagales bacterium | reverse complement strand
AGTCCAATAATATCCAATCGTATTTAGAGAGCATAATCATAAATTTTATACATAATTCAATGATTTTTCAAAAGACTGCCCACAGATTTGCTTTATTTGCTCAAAATCGACTTTATTTTCGATAAAATCAAGTTGTTCGCTATCTACTATTACAACCTTTGATTTAGTCTGTGTCTTAAAATAATCCATATAAGCGTGATTGAGATTATCTAGATATTCGGCAGGAATCTCTTGCTCATAGCTTCGTCCTCTTTTAGCAATATTCTGCAACAATAAATCAGTTGATTTGTGGAGATATATAATCAAATCTGGCGGACGTATATTCTGATTGATAATAGAAAATAACATTTTGAACAACTGCTTTTCATCTTCATTTTTCAACGTCATATTGGCAAAAATGAAAGACTTCACAAAAGCATAATCCATGAAAACTTGTTCATCAAAAAGATTGATCTTCTCCAACAATGATTTTTGTTGCTGATATCTTTCTGCCATAAAAAAAAGCTCAAGTGGAAAAGCATGTTTATCTGGATCTGCATAAAAATTCTGCAAATACGGATTATCTTCAAAATTTTCGAGCATGATAGGTGCATTTATTGACTCCGCAAGCATTTTTGTGACAGTCGTTTTACCTGCTCCTATACATCCTTCTATGGCTACAAATCTATTCATTGGGTGAGAATCGCTTTACTGCGAGTTTATCAGCGCAAATATCGAACAAGTCCTTTACATTTTTTCGTAAAACTGGGTGTTCAAAATCAGGTAAAATTTCGTATAGCGGTGCTAAAATAAATCTTCTTTCTTGCAAAAAGGGATGTGGAACTATCAATTTCTCACTCTCTATTATCCATTTTTCATAAAAAAGAATATCAATATCTAATGTTCTGTCTCCCCATTTTTCATTTCGCTCACGCCCTGCATCTTTTTCTATTTGTAAGACAATAGATAACACATCCGAAGGCATTTTCTCGGTTTGTACCACAAGTACTTGATTAAGAAAATCAGTAGTAGCTACTTCTCCCCATGCTGCACTCTCATAGAGAGATGATTTTTTTACTACTTTCCCTATATTTTTAACAATTGACAACAATGCATTCTCCAAAAATAATTGTCGATTGCCTACATTTGTTCCAAGACTTAAAATGACTGTTTTCATCAGACACAAATCTGATGTATTTTTTCTATTTTTACAAGCCCAAATTTTAAAAGACTCTATTTTATGAAAAACTTTTTGAAACAAGTATTTGCTGTCATCGTAGGGATGACCATTTTTCAAGTAATTGCCACTATTATTGCTTTTGTTTTTATAGCAGCTATTGTAGCTACTTTAGATGAAGCAGCGACAGACACATTTTCGTCTAATACAGAGATAGAAGTCAATGACAATTCTGTTTTATGGATGGATTTGAGTTATCCTATTATGGATAAAAGAGGATTTACAGATTTTGACATACTAGCGGCTAGTGAAATGCCACAAGAACAACTTGGACTACGTGATATCATGCTTACGATAGATAAAGCAAAATATGATGAACGTGTTGAAGGCATTCACTTACCATTATCATTTGTACAGACAGGTTATGCAAATGTAGATGCTATTCGTAGAGCATTGCTAGATTTTAAAGACAGCGGTAAATTCATCACAGCGTATGGCGAAGTCGTATCACAAAAAGCCTATTATTTAGCCTCTGTGGCAGATGATATCTATGTCAACCCAAAAGGAATAGTAGAACTCAGAGGAATAGGTACTCGCCTTACTTTTTTCAAAAAACTATTAGAAGAAAAACTAGATGCAGAAGTACGTGTATTTAAAGTCGGAACTTTTAAAAGTGCAGTAGAGCCATTTATAAGAGAAGATATCAGTGAAGAAAATCGTCAGCAACTCGAATTCCTATTAGGAGGAATAAAAGAAGATTTCTTGCAAAACATAAGTGATGCCAGAGGGATTTCAACAACAGAATTTGACGAAATATTAAATACTCTTGCTATCAGAAATACACAAGATGCTGTAGATGCCAATCTGATAGATGGCGCATGGTATTACGATGAAGTACTAGCGGATTTAAAAGAACGCACAGGAACTGCTGGTGATGAAAAGCTAGAATATATAGAAATGGGTGATTATTATTATTCGGCAGCGGATATAGATGAAAGTGGAGACTATAATATAGCAGTGCTTTATGCAGAAGGTGATATCGTAGATGGCAAAGGAGATGAACTCAGTATCGGTAGCGCAAAATATGCAAAAGAAATCAAAGAACTCCGAGAAGATGATAATGTAGATGCGATTGTATTTCGTATCAATTCAGGAGGTGGTTCGGCACTAGCAAGTGAAGTGATTTGGCGAGAAGTTATCTTAACTAAAGAAGTAAAACCATTTGTCGTATCAATGGGAAATGTAGCTGCTTCTGGTGGATACTATATCGCTTGTGATGCAGATCGTATTTTTGCAGAAGAAAATACAATAACAGGTTCTATAGGAGTCTTTGGACTGATGCCAAATCTTGAAGACTTTTTTGCGAATAAAGTAGGTGTCACATTTGATGATGTAAAACTCAATGAACATGCAACATTTGATGGATTGACTAAAGGGTTAGATGACTATGAAGCAATGGTCATACAGCAAAGTGTCAATGAAGTATATGAAACATTTACATCAAGAGTAGCAGAAGGAAGAGAAATGGAAATAGATACTGTCAAAAAATATGCAGAAGGAAGAGTATGGACTGGCGAGCAAGCACTAGAGATAGGTTTTGTAGATGAGCTAGGAGGACTAAATGATGCACTCAATTATACAGCAGAAATGGCAGGACATGAAAACTATAAAGTAACAGAATATCCTGCAATAAGAGGGCCATTTGAAGAATTCATGGAAGGTCTGGGAGGCAATACAAAAGAGACAATTCTCAAAAAAGAAATGGGTGAATACTATCAATACCTAGAACAAATAAAGCGACTAGATGAAATGCAAAAAGGTGTACAAACTCGCTTACCTTATCAACTAGAAATCAACTAAATCTGCACATTCGCAGAGTTCGGACTTTGTACTATAAAGTTTGGACGTTTATTCTCGCCACATAAATTATTATTGCAGTGCTTTCTGAAATGTTTCAGAAAGCACTTTTTTTGATAAAAACTGAACTATGATAAAGAGAATTTTACTTTCCACTTTTTTACTACTCAACCTATTTACTTTTGCGCAAAATCAAGTCGTTAATCTTGGCTTTGAAAATTATGATGCCCTTGGCTCTGATGACGAAGAACCCACAGGATGGAGTTCTTTTAGAAATGCTGGTGGTGGATTATCAGGTTTTGTCAACAATCAAAAAATAGAACAGACTACAGATACAAGACCTGGATCAAGTGGTATGTACTCTACACGTATATGGGCAACAAGCGTTTTTGGTACTACAGCCAACGGTACAATGACCACAGGACAGATACAAGCAGGAGGATTTTCAGCGGCTGACCCTGCCAATCACAATAAAACCATTCTATCTAATCCAGATTTTAATCAAACATTTACAGGACTTCCTGATAGCCTTGTAGTATGGATAAAAACCAAT
>JBMZDS010000174.1:0-3581 GCA_049614465.1 Chitinophagales bacterium | reverse complement strand
GCAAGAATCGTAAAATCTCCTACAGGAAATCAACTTAATTGTAAAGGATGGGTACAAGAAGCTGCGTATCGAATGATACAAAACAATCTTGACCCTGAAGTAGCAGAATTGCCCGAAGAACTCATTGTCTATGGTGGTAGAGGAAAAGCTGCTAGAGATTGGGATAGTTTTGAAAAGATACTTTCTAGCTTGAAAACATTGGAAGATGATGAAACACTACTTGTACAAAGTGGAAAACCTGTTGGAGTATTGCGTTCGCACAAAAATGCGCCAAGAGTACTTATCGCCAATTCCAATCTTGTAGGAAAATGGGCAAATTGGGAACATTTCAACGAACTCGAAGCTAAGGGACTTATGATGTATGGTCAAATGACCGCTGGTTCTTGGATATATATAGGTACACAAGGTATCGTGCAAGGAACTTATGAGACATATCTCAGTTTAGCCAACAAACACTATGGCAAATCATCCCTAAAAGGAACACTTAATGTAACTGCTGGACTAGGTGGTATGGGTGGCGCTCAGCCACTTGCTATCACAATGAATGAAGGTGTTGCACTTGTAGCCGAAATAGAAGAATGGCGTGTCACAAAAAGACTAGAAACTCGCTACTTGGATAAAATGAGTACTGATATAGATGAAGCGATAGATATGGCACTTGGTGCCAAACAAAAAGGCGAAGCTATCTCGATAGGTGTGGTCTGCAATGTTATTGATTTATTGCAAAGATTGATAGATAGAAATATAGATGTAGACACCTTGACTGACCAAACTTCTGCTCATGACGAACTCGTAGGTTATTTTCCAGAAAACATGTCAGTAGAAGAGTCAAATCAGCTACGAGAAAGTAATCCTGATGAATATAAAAAACGCTCTATAGCGACTATGTGTAAACATGTCGAATTGATGCTTGAATTGCAAAAAAGAGGTGCAATAACTTTTGATTATGGAAATAATTTGAGAGGACAAGCACTTGCTGCCGGAGTAAAAAATGCTTTTGATTTCCCTGGTTTTGTGCCCGCATATATTCGTCCGCTTTTCTGTAAAGGAAGTGGTCCTTTTCGTTTTGTAGCCTTGAGTGGAAATCCTGAAGACATCTATAAATGTGATGAAAAACTCAAAGAATTATTTCCTGAGAACAAAGGATTGCTGCGTTGGTTAGATTTAGCCAAAGAAAAAATAGCATGGCAAGGACTTCCTTCACGTATTTGTTGGCTAGAAATGGGTGCTAGAGAAAAAGCTGCTTTAGCTTTCAATGAAATGGTAAAAACTGGAGAACTTGAAGCACCTTTAGTTATAGGTCGTGACCACTTAGATACTGGTTCTGTTGCATCTCCCAATCGTGAGACAGAAGCAATGAAAGATGGATCTGATGCAGTAGCTGACTGGCCTATCTTAAATGCACTTATCAATACAGCAGGTGGTGCAAGCTGGGTAAGTTTTCATCATGGAGGTGGTGTAGGCATGGGTTATTCACTTCATGCAGGTATGGTTATCGTAGCAGATGGCACGCAAGATGCTCATGAGCGACTACAACGAGTATTACACAATGATCCTGCTATGGGTGTCATAAGACATAATGATGCAGGATATGACATCGCTAGTGATACAGCAGATGAATTTGGTTTGAAAATATAAAAACTGTTCACAATGCCTTTTCGAATGCAGTAAGAACGTTTCTTTTAACATAGAATTTATCTCAAAGAGAAAAATCTCATTGCATTCGATTTGACATTTTATAGAATTAAATCTTCCTATACATTTTCTACAACAGCGACTACTTCATTTTCAATATTATCTTTTACCCTAGAAAGTAAAAGATATAAACCAGCAGAATGAATAATGTACTGACACAGTCCAAAAATCAATATGACTGGTATCATCTCTTCATCAGAAGAACCACCCATTTCAAGGATTGCCATCAAAGCTATCCATACGTAGACCAAAAACAAACCAAATAATACAGGAATAAATTTTTGAAATACCTTTTCAATAGGGTTTTCTGTTATGAAATTTTTAAATAAAAACAATGAAGGCAGATATATCGCTACGTGAATAACGCCTATCATCAATGAGGTCAAAAATAAAGTAATACCAAAAGCAAGAAAAGCATCTTCACTAGAACTATACTCTCCAAAAACATCTAGATATAATATATTGCCAAATACTAAAACTACTATTGCTAAAATGCCTGTAAGTATGGCATTAATAATGATTGAAATTACATTTTTCATAAAAGGTATATTATATCGATGAAGATTTTAGGTTAGACTTTGAATAATTGACAATTTCTGTTTCTGGCAATGCTTCTTGTAGCTTGGCAAATTCTTCGTCTGTGAGCCATCCTACGTTTAGTTTTTCTAAATTTTTCAGTGCATATATTGCTGTCCAATTTTTTATATCATTGCCTTCGAGATTGAGATAAGTCAAATTTTGCATAGCAGAAAGTCCATCAAGATTACTGATAAAATTATTACTTAAATTGAGCTGAGTAAGTTGTGTCAATTGCCAAAGTGTATCAACTGTATATATACTATTGCCACTAAGATTCAAGGACTCGAGTTGTGTCATTTCTCCTATAAAATTTAGATTCTTGATATTGCAACTCATCATTGATAGTTCTTTCAAGTTTTCCATTTCAGCCAAAGGGCTAAAATCATCAATATAGTTATTATAAGAAAGTTGCAGTTTTTCTAATGCTGACAATTTTTCTAATATAGAGATGTCTTTTACATTGTTTTGTGACAAGTTCAAATCTTCAAGTGAACTATATGCCGACAAACCATCTAGCAAAGAAATATTATTGTATGAAAGATCTAGAACAGTAAGATTGCCAAAAAAAGCTCGGCCATTATCATCGACCATTTTATCTGTATTATAAATAACGTTATTTGACAGATTGAGTTCATCTATATTTTCACTAGCAGATAAAGCTCCAAAATAATACGCACCATTGATATCATTATTTGACAAATCTACTTTTCTCAATGACACAAGATTAGGAAAACTATCTATTTTACTCAAGTAAGAATTTGACAGATTAATTTCTTGCAAATTTTGACAATCAGCTAAAAAAGAAAAATCATCCCAGTCATTATAACTTGCATCTAACACTTCCAAATTTTCCAATGCTGGAAAATTAACAGGATTGGCATACGTTTTCTCTTCTGACAAATTGAGATGTGTCAGAGCAGGAAATCTACTCAATGCACTATAATCACCTACTTCATTGTTAGACATATTGAGGTGTGTAAGTAGCGGTAAACTAGCAATACTATCTATATCATTTATATACTGATTGCGGATGTTTAGATATCGTAGTTTTTCAAAATATCGTAAATCGTACAAATCAACGACATCATCATAGTAATAATTGCCATCTATTTTTATGGCTTGCACATTACTCAAGTCTTTATATTGCGCAAGGCTATCATAGTTGTTCGAATTTAATGTCAGTCCCTTTATTTTCCCTTCATCATTGAGCTGCATTAATTCAAAATAATTACGCTCTTTCTCTTTACAGTATGATTGCCAACTCCCTTCATTCTTATAGATGAGTATATCATGAAGTTTTTCTTGTA